>NZ_LJHZ01000010.1:0-40257 GCF_001296055.1 Novosphingobium sp. AAP93 | reverse complement strand
CCAAGATCGCCGGCCTGTTCACCGCGCGCGGCTACAATATCGACAGCCTGACCGTGGCCGACATCACCGATGGCCACGATGTCAGCCGCATCACCATCGTCACCCACGGCCCGCCCGAGGTGATCGACCAGATCCGCGCGCAGCTCGAACGCCTCGTGCCCGTCCACAAGGTCGTCGATCTCACCGAAGTCGGCCCTTACGTCGAGCGCGAGCTCGCCCTCATCAAGGTCGCCGGCAAGGGCGAGAACCGCGTCGAGGCGCTGCGCCTTGCCGACGTGTTCCGCGCCAAGGTCGTCGATACGACAACCGCCAGCTTCGTCTTCGAACTGACCGGCGCGCCCGAAAAGATCGACAGCTTCGTCAGCCTGATGAAGGAACTCGGCCTCGTCGAAGTCGGCCGCACCGGCATCGTCGGCATGATCCGCGGTGCGGAAGCTGCCTAGGGCGGGAGTGTAAACCGGGAGCATGCCTTTCTGATCCATCTTAATCACCCCGCTCATGCTGAGCTTGTCGAAGCATCACAGCGCAGCGCGTGCGGCAACACCCTTCGACAAGCTCAGGGGGAGCGAAGGTGGATCACAATTCAAATGCGACGACTTCAAAAATACTTCCTTTCAACGACATAGAGAACGGAACTGAGAATGAAGGTCTATTACGACGCCGATTGCGATCTGAACCTCATCAAGGACAAGAAGATCGCCGTCCTCGGCTATGGCTCGCAGGGCCACGCCCATGCGCAGAACCTGCGTGACTCTGGCGTCAAGGAAGTCGCCATTGCCCTCCGCGCCGGCTCGGCGACGGCCAAGAAGGCCGAGGCCGCCGGCTTCAAGGTGCTCTCGAACGCCGAAGCCGCTGCGTGGGCCGACATCCTCATGATCCTCGCGCCCGACGAGCACCAGGCCGCGATCTATGCCGAGGATATCCACGCCAACATGAAGCCCGGCGCAGCGCTCGCCTTCGCCCACGGCCTCAACGTCCACTTCGGCCTGATCGAGCCGCGCGCCGACATCGACGTGATCATGATCGCGCCCAAGGGCCCCGGCCACACCGTCCGCAGCGAATACGTGCGCGGCGGCGGCGTCCCCTGCCTCATCGCCGTTCACCAGGACGCGACCGGCAACGCGCATGATGTCGGCCTCGCTTATGCCTCGGGCGTCGGCGGCGGCCGTTCGGGCATCATCGAGACGAACTTCAAGGAAGAGTGCGAGACCGACCTGTTCGGCGAGCAGGCCGTGCTTTGCGGCGGCATCACCCACCTCATCCAGGCCGGGTTCGAAACGCTGGTCGAAGCGGGCTACGCGCCGGAAATGGCCTATTTCGAGTGCCTCCACGAAACCAAGCTGATCGTCGACCTGCTCTATGAAGGCGGCATCGCCAACATGCGCTACTCGATCTCGAACACCGCCGAATACGGCGACATCAAGACCGGCCCGCGCATCATCACCGACGAGACGAAGGCCGAAATGAAGCGCGTCCTTGCCGACATCCAGTCGGGCCGCTTCGTCAAGGACTTCGTGCTCGACAACCGCGCCGGTCAGCCCGAACTCAAGGCAAGCCGCAAGGCCGCGGCCGCGCACCCGATCGAGAAGACCGGTGCCCAGCTGCGCGCGATGATGCCGTGGATCGGCGCCAACAAGCTGGTCGACAAGTCGAAGAACTGATCCTTCGCGCGAAGGGCGGGTGCAAGCCGCGCCCGCCCTTCGACGAACGACCGACGGCAACCGCCGACCGGCATTGTGGATTTACCGGAGTCCCGATACCTCCAGTTTCGAAGTATCGGGGTAATTACAATGACATCGTTCCGGCCCTGCGCAGCAGCGCTGGCGTCCCTGATGCTGGGCGCCCTGCCCTCGGGGCCGCTGCAGGCCCAGGCCGCCGCCCCTGCCGATACTTGCAGCCTCACCCTCACCGCGCGCTTCGTCGGCGCCCGCGCCGTGCCCCAGGTGCGCGGCACGGTCCATCAGGTCGCCCGCCCCCATCCGGTGCGCTGGATCGCTCCCGGGCAGGCCATCACGCTCGATCAGAACCCAGAGCGGCTCAACGTCATCGTCGACGAGACCGGGCGGATAGCGGTTATGCGTTGCGGCTGATCGAGACGCGCTTGCCATGCGCCCGCCGCCTGTGGCAGCCCTTGGCTCTCTTCCCCACGGAGACCGTTCGATGATCCGCTTCCCCCGTGCCGCCAAGATCGCCCTGCCGCTCGCGCTTGTCGCGTTCGCCGCGCCGTCGCTGTCGCAGATGCCCAGCACGC
Source organism: Novosphingobium sp. AAP93 (assembly GCF_001296055.1). Classification (NCBI taxonomy): domain Bacteria; kingdom Pseudomonadati; phylum Pseudomonadota; class Alphaproteobacteria; order Sphingomonadales; family Sphingomonadaceae; genus Novosphingobium; species Novosphingobium sp. AAP93. The sequence continues at coordinate 38,006 of NZ_LJHZ01000010.1, read as the reverse complement.
CTCCGGGCGCGCCTGACAAGTCGCGCGTCACCGCCGGCAACTACACCGTCGATGGCACTCATTCGATGATCGCCTGGCGGGTCAACCACTTGGGATTCAACGATTACTTCGGCCTGTTCGGTGAACTCGGCGGCTCGATGACGTTCGACCCCGCCAATGTCGCCGCCACCAAGCTCACCGCGACAATCCCCGTCTCGAAGGTCGTCACCGTCAATCAGGCCCTCACCGGACACCTGCTCAAGCCCGGTGCGGACGGCGCCAAGCCCGACTTCTTCGGCCCCAACGCCGCGGATGCCGTGTTCACCTCGACCAAGGTGATCCCCGGCGCCGACGGCATGAGCGCCACGGTCGAAGGCAACCTCACCCTCAACGGCGTGACCAAACCCGCCACTTTCACCGCCCAGTTCGTCGGCGCGGGCGTCAATTTCTTCAACAAGGCGCAGACCATCGGCTTCCACGGCCAGTCCACCATCAAGCGCAGCGAATTCGGCCTCGGCGTCTTCGCCCCGCTGGTCGCCGATGAAGTGAAGCTCGACATCACCATCGACTTCGAAAAGAAGTAACCTCTCCGCGCACACGACAGGCCCCTCCCCCGTTCGGGGGAGGCTGGGTGGGGGCAGCTACCGCATCAGGCCAAACGCCGTCCGCAGCTCTCCCACGAAAGCTGCGGGCTGCTCCCACGCCGCGAAGTGCCCGCCCTTCTCCATTTCGCCCCAATGGACGATGTTCGCGCAGTGCCGCTCCATCCATGATCGCGGCGTGGGCAGGATTTCCTTGGGAAAGGCACTCACCGCCACGGGAAGCGTGATCGTCTCGATTCCGCCATCGCCAAAGCTTTCCCAATAGAGCCTTGCCGAAGAGGCCCCCGCCGCCGGCAGCCAGTACAGCATGATGTTGTCGAGCATTGCGTCCCGGCTCAGCGCGCTTTCGGGCATGCCGTCGTTGTCGGTCCACGCCCACATCTTCTCGTAGATCCACCCCGCCAGCCCCACGGGCGAATCGACAAGCGAATAGCCGATCGTCTGCGGCCGCGTGGATTGCTCCTTGGAATAGCCCGAATCCCAATCCTGATAGTGCTTGAGCGCCCCCAGCGCCTTGAGTTCGTCGGCCGAAGGATTGGCGAGGTCTTCGGGGCGTGGGCGAGCCATCGGCATGTTGAGGTGGATGCCGGCGCAGCCCTGCGGCATCTGCATGCCGATATGCGTCGTCACGATGGAGCCCCAGTCGCCCCCTTGCGCAAACCACCGATCATAGCCCAGCCGCGCCATCAGCACGCCCCACGCCTGCGCGATCTTCTCCACGCCCCAGCCATTGCGCTCCGGCTTGCCCGAAAGGCCGAAGCCCGGAAGGCACGGAATCACCAGATGGAAGGCATCCGCTGCCGTCCCTCCATGCGCCTCCGGATCGGTCAGCGCATCGATCACCCCGCGAAACTCGAGGATCGAGCCCGGCCACCCATGCGTCATGATCAGCGGCGCCGCGCCCTCATGCTTCGAGCGTGCATGCAGGAACCGGATCGCCACCCCGTCGATCGTCGTGGTCCACAGGCCCAGCCCGTTCAGCCAGTCCTCGCACTTCCTCCAGTCGTACTCATGCCGCCAATAGCGCACGAAGTCCTGCAAGGCCGCCAGCGGCACACCCTGCGTCCAATCGTCCACCGCTTCCTTCTCGGGCCAGCGCGCCAGATCGATCCTTGCGTTCAGATCATCCAGCGCTGCCTGCGGCACACGGTATTCAAACGGCTCGACGGCTTCAGACATACAGCTCTCCCTTGCTTTCATTCTGGACAAGCGCGGTCGCTTTCACCATAGGCTAAAGTCATGATCGCCGCTCTGGACCTTACCCTGCGACTTATCCGCCCTTGGGCGTGACGGGAGGCGGCCACGCGGCGCGCCCCTAGCGCCCAAGGGTCACACTGCCATCAAGTCGCAATTTCCAGATCCGAAAGCCATCCCATGTCCATGCTCAAGAATCCCTCGGTCAAGTACCGCCCCTTCCCGCAGGTCCCGCTGGAAAACCGCCAGTGGCCCGGCCGCACGATCACCCACGCGCCGCGCTGGCTCTCCACCGACATGCGCGATGGCAACCAGTCGCTGATCGATCCGATGGACGCCGAAAAGAAGGCCCGCTTCTTCGATCTGCTCGTCCGCCTCGGCCTCAAGGAAATCGAAGTCGGCTTCCCCAGCGCCGGCGCCACCGAATATGATTTCATCCGCGGCCTCGTCGATCAGGGCAAGATCCCGGACGACGTCTTCGTCCAGGTCCTCACCCAATCGCGCGAGGATCTGATCAAGACCTCGTTCGAAAGCCTCGCCGGCGCGAAGCAGGCGATTGTCCATGTCTACAACGCGGTCTCGCCCCTGTGGCGCAAGGTCGTGTTCGGCATGGAACCCGCCGAAATCAAGGACATCGCCCGTGCCGGTGCCACGTTCCTGCGCGATCAGGCCGCCCGCTTCCCGCAAACGGACTGGCATTTCGAATATAGCCCTGAGACCTTCTCCACCGCCGAACTCGATTTCAGCATCGAATGCTGCGAGGCGGTGATGGAAATCCTCCAGCCAACTGCGGACAAGCCGATCATCCTCAACCTCCCCGCGACGGTCGAGGCGGCAACGCCCAACATCTACGCCGACCAGATCGAATACTTCTGCCGCAACCTGCCGAACCGCGACCGCGCGATCATTTCGCTCCACACCCACAACGACCGCGGCACCGGCGTCGCCGCCGCCGAGCTTGGCCTGATGGCGGGTGCCGACCGCGTCGAGGGCTGCCTGTTCGGCAACGGCGAGCGCACCGGCAATTGCTGCCTCGTCACCGTCGCGCTCAACATGTACACGCAGGGCGTCGATCCGGGCCTCGACTTCTCGGACATCGACGAAGTCATCCAGACGGTCGAATACTGCAACCAGCTCCCCGTTCACCCCCGCCACCCCTATGGCGGCGAACTCGTGTTCACCGCCTTCTCCGGCAGCCACCAGGACGCGATCAAGAAGGGTTTTGCCGCGCGGGAAACGCAGAACGACGAGCTCTGGGCCGTCCCCTACCTCCCCATCGACCCCGCCGATCTCGGCCGCAGCTACGAAGCGGTCATCCGCGTCAACTCGCAGAGCGGCAAGGGCGGCTTCGCTTGGGTGCTCGAACAGGATCAGGGCCTCAAGCTGCCCAAGAAGATGCAGGCGCATTTTTCGCGCCACGTGCAGGAACTCGCCGATGACCTCGGCCGCGAACTCCACGCCGGGGATATCTGGGCCGTGTTCCAGAAGACCTACCACCTCGGCGAAGAGCAGCGCTTCACGCTCGTCGACTACGAGGAAGCCCGCGCCCCCGACGGCACCCGTGTCTTTGCCGGCAAGATCGCCGTCGATGGCGAAGTCCGCTCGGTCTCGGGCCGCGGCAACGGCCTGATCTCGTCGGTCGTCGCCACCCTCAAGGACGGCTTCGGCATCAGCATCGACGTGCGCGACTATGCCGAACACGCCCTTGGGGCCGGCAGCGACGCCCGCGCCGCGGCCTACGTCGAATGCACCGGCCCCGATGGCCGCGTCATCTGGGGCGTCGGCATCGACGAAGACGTCGCAACCGCGAGCGTCCGCGCGATCCTCAGCGCGGCGAACGCGGCGGGGTGAAGACAGGTCCTCCCCATTTTTGTCCTGAGCTTGTCGAAGGGCACAAATGGGGAGGTGGCCCGCCGAAGGCGGGTCAGAGGGGTAATCCCTCCCCGAGCTCGTCTCGGGGAGGTGGCAGCCCGAAGGGCTGACGGAGGGGTCCTTTCTACCGTCTTGCCCCTCCCGCGCGATCCGCTATGTCCGCCGCCCATGAGCCACCTCGACGACATCCTAGAAGAGTACGAATTCCTCGACGCGGACGAACGCTACCGCCTGCTGATCGATCTCGGCCGGGGGCTCGAGCCCATGCCCGAAGCGCTCAAGACCGACGCCACCCTCGTGCGCGGCTGCTCGGCCAGCGTCTGGGTCTATCCAGTCGCCGGAAACGGGGATGCCTTGCATTTCCTCGCTGACAGCAACGCCGCGATCACCAAGGGTATCGTCGCGCTCGTCCTCGCCGCGGTGCAGGATCAGCCCGCGAAGCAGGTCGCCGAAACCGATATCGCGGCGCTCCTCGCACCCTTCGACCTCAGGAACCAGCTCTCCTCGAACCGCACGCAAGGCGTCCCCAACATGATCGCGCTCGTGCGCGAACACGCCGCGCGGATCGCGGCGGGGTGACCTTCGTTTCCCGGTTCCTCCCCCAAAGCCGCTCGTGCTGAGCCTGTCGAAGCACCAGTCGCCCCGCTGGCGGCAAAACCCGGGCTCGACAAGCGCCTGCTCACCGGCAAGATCAAGACCATGACGCGCACCGGACGTCTCCCATGAAACGCCACCTCTGGACCGGGGCGGGGCTCATGTTCGTCGGCATCGGCGCGGTCGGCGCCTTCCTGCCGCTGCTCCCCACGGTCCCGTTCCTGCTCCTCGCGCTGTTCTGCTTCGCGCGCGGCAATCCGGTGTGGGAGCAGCGCCTGCTGGATCACCCCACCTACGGTCCGCTGCTGCTCGATTGGCGCCAGCGCCGCGCCATCCCCCGCCGCGCCAAATGGGCCGCGCTGATCGCCATGGCGGTCTCGGTTCTCGTCACCGGCCTCGCTGCAGGCTGGCCCTGGGTCCTGATCCCGCTTGGCGTGATGGCCCTCTCCGGCACGTGGATCTGGACCCGCAACGAGTAACCCTCTTCCTCCCCTCCCGCTCGCGGGAGGGGCCGGGGGTGGGCCCGCCGCCTACTCCACCGCGTCCCGCACCACCGCGATCCCCGCCTCGCGCTGGCGCCGCAGCTCCTGCTTCAGCTTGGCTGGATCAAGCGCGATGATGAAGCCGAAGCTCACTCCGCCTTCCTTGCCGATCGTCGCATGGTGCAGCTTGTGCGCCTGCACCAGCCGCTTGGCATAGCCCTTGCGCGGCACGTACCTGAACCACCGCTGGTGGACGAGCCCGTCGTGGATCAGCGTGTAGATCGCGCCATAGACCATGATGCCAAGGCCGATCCACGTCGCCGGCCACCAGGCATATGCCCCCGCCACCAGCGGGCTGCCGATCATGAACCCGCTGATCGACATCGCCGCGCCGACAACGGCATAAAGATCGTTGCGCTCGAAAAAGCCGTCGTGGGGTTCGTGGTGGTCGCGGTGCCAGCCCCAGCCGAAGCCGTGCATCACGTATTTGTGGCTGCTCCACGCGACGAATTCCATCGCCAGCACAGCGCCCAGAACGATCAGGACCTGAATCATGCCGTAGCCCTTAGCCCAATCGCCCTGCCGAGGCGAGAGCGTGTCACCATCGGGAGGCTTCCTGAACAGACCATTCAGAAGACGTTCAGGCGCAAAATGAATAAAGGCCTTGCAGATCAGTACTTATGTCTGATCCGGATGATTAACGTCCGCTTGGCATGAAACTGTCTTCAATCAGATACAAAATCACGAGTACCGGAGAGCGCAATGACCATGGCAACCGAAGAAGAATTTCTGAAAATCGATCCGATTCTGGCTGATGATGCCGTTATTTCGATCGATCCCATCGAAATCACTCCGATCGCGATTGTCGATCCTCTGCCGGCGGAACTGGTCGATGGCAGCACCGATACGCCGCCCGACGCCCAGACATTTGGCGGGCCGGTCGATATCGTGCCAGCCGACGATGTAACGCCGCCTGCCGATGATGCCGGCAGCGATGTCCCGGTCGATGGCAGCACGGGTGATGGCAGCACGGGTGATGGCACACCGGTCGACGATGGCGACCTCATCAAGATCACGGTGATCGATCCCTTCCCGGTCGATCAGCCGGGCGATGGCAGTACCGATGTCCCTGGCGATGTGGTTCCCGTCGATGTGGTTCCTGTCGATGGCGGCGGCGATGAGGTCATCGGCCGCCCGGTCGATCCCCAGCCTGAATGGCGCACGCTTGATGGCACCGGCGGCGATGTCGGCATCATTGCCTGCGAGGACTACCCCACCGCGACAGGCTATGGCACGGATACGCCGACGGACGTGATCTACACGCTCGATCCTGCCGATCCGCTCATCTATTCCACCACTGCGGTGCTCGATGAAGCGCCCGGCCGCCCCGTTGACCCCGAGCCCAACTGGCGCGGCGGCACGGCTCCCGCGCCCGAGGTCGAGAGCGATCCCGCTCCGGTCCACTACGCCGCTTCGGAATCCTTCCACATCGGCCTCGATCTGCTCTGATCGCCGCCGGGCGGGAGAGGGGCGCAGGGGGCACGCCGCCAACCTGCCCCCCAATCACCCCCGATGCCTGTCCATTCGCGCTTGATATGCGCACCCGGCGCGCTTAACCGGCGCGGCATGACCAGCACATCCGCACACAGCACGCTCCCCAGGACGCTCTACGAAAAGATCTGGGCCGCCCACGTCGTCGAGGATCGCGACGATGGTACCAGCCTCGTCTACATCGACCGCCACCTCGTCCATGAAGTGACGAGCCCGCAAGCGTTCGAGGCGCTGCGCCTCACCGGCCGCAAGGTGCGCCGCCCCGATCTCACCCTCGCGGTGCCCGATCACAACCTGCCCACCACCGCGCGCCGCGATGCAGCCGGCGCGCGCGTTCCCATCGCCGATGCGCAGAGCGCCGCGCAGCTCGAAGCGCTCGAAGCCAACGCGCCCGCCTTCGGCATCCGCTATATCGGCGATGCCGATGCGGAGCAGGGCATCGTCCATGTCGTCGGGCCCGAGCAGGGCTTCTCGCTCCCCGGCGCGACGATCGTCTGCGGCGATAGCCACACCGCCTGCCACGGCGGCCTCGGCGCGCTCGCCTTCGGCATCGGCACGAGCGAAGTCGAGCACGTGCTCGCGACGCAGACCCTGCTGCTCAAGCGCTCGAAGACGATGGAAGTTCGCGTCGAGGGCACCTTGCTCCCCGGCGTCACCGCCAAGGATGTCGTCCTCCACATCACCGGCGTGCTCGGCGCGGCGGGCGGCACCGGCCACGTGATCGAGTATACCGGGCAGGTGATCCGCGACCTTTCCATCGAAGGCCGCCTCACCGTCTCCAACATGGCGATCGAACATGGCGCCCGCGCCGGCCTCATCGCGCCGGACGACAAGACCTTCGCCTATCTCAAGGGCCGCCCCTACGCGCCCACGGGCGAGGAGTGGGACAAGGCCGTCGCGTGGTGGCGCAGCCTCGCGACCGATGCCGGCGCGACATACGACAAGACCGTCGTGATCAACGCGGCGGACATCGCCCCCAGCGTCACCTGGGGTACCAGCCCTGAGGACGTCCTCCCCATCACCGGCGTCGTCCCCGCGCCCGAAAGCTTCGCCGATGCCTCGAAGCAGGCCGCCGCGCGCGCCAGCCTCGATTATATGGGGCTCCAGCCCGGCCAGCCGCTCACCTCGGTCGAGATCCAGAATGTCTTCATCGGCAGCTGCACCAACAGCCGCATCGAAGACCTGCGCGCCGCCGCCGCCGTCCTCCGTGGCCGCAAGAAGGCCGCGAACGTCACCTGGGCGATCGTCGTCCCCGGCTCGGGCCTCGTGAAGCGTCAGGCCGAAGAGGAAGGCCTCGACAAGGTGTTCCTCGAAGCCGGCCTCGAATGGCGCGAACCCGGCTGCTCCGCCTGCCTCGGCATGAACCCGGACAAGGTCCCCGCTGGCGAACGCTGCGCCTCGACCTCGAACCGCAACTTCGTCGGCCGCCAGGGCCCCGGCGCCCGCACCCACCTCGTCAGCCCGGCGATGGCCGCCGCCGCCGCCGTCACGGGCCGCCTGACGGACGTGCGCGAGCTGGTTTAAGCAGGTATATCGCGTTGACATATCCCGGAGGTGCGCGCACTCTCCGGGCCATGAACGCGCCGTCACGCCCTCCGGCTCGCGGTTCTGGCCGCGCCGCTGTTTTCAAGTCGAACCGCAGCCAGGCCGTGCGTATCCCGAAGGATCTCGCCTTTCCGGACAGCGTGAAGCAGGTCGTCGTGCGCAAGCAGGGCCGCAGCCTTGTCATCACGCCCGTCAGCCAGTTCTGGGACGAATTTTTCGACGGTCCGGGTTCGCCCGACTTCCCCGACCGGGATCAGCCGCCAGTTCAGGAGCGCGATTTCAGCTGATGCTGCTGAACATGCTGGATACCAACGTGTGCATTCACCTGCTGCGCGGTCGCGGTGGACCGCTGCGCGCGCGCTTTGCGGAGCAGGCCGCCGTATGCTGCATCTCGGCCGTGACCTATCACGAGCTTGTGCATGGCGCGTCGCGCGCACAGGACCCGCACTTTGAGCGAACCCGCGTCGATGAACTGGCCGCCGGGCTCGAAGTCCTTGACTTCGATGCCGAGGCGGCAAGCCATTCCGGCGACATCCATGCCAGCCTCGCCCGCGCCGGTCAGGTGATCGGTGCGTATGACATGCTGATCGCCGGTCATGCACGCAGTCTCGGGCTCAAGGTCATCACGGCCAACATCCGCGAGTTTGGCCGCGTCGAAGGACTACGCTGCGAGGACTGGAGCTGAAGCGCACCCTTGCGCCCTCGCATCCGCCGCGTTAAGTTGCATTCCGCAACCTAAATGCGGAGCCTTCCCTCATGCGCATCGTCATGACCGGCGCCACCGCCGGCTTCGGTCTCTACGCCGCGGAGCGCCTCCTCGCATCCGGCGCCAGCCTCACCATCGGCGCCCGCAATCCCGCCGCGCTGCCCCAATCGCTCCAAGGCCGCATCAGCGCGCTCCCGCTCGATCTCGATGCCCTCGCCAATGTCCGCCAGTTCGCGGCAGAATTGGGGGAGGGGCCTATCGATGTCCTCATCCTCAACGCCGGGCTCCAGCTCGCCAAGCCAGCGACCAGCGCCGATGGCTTCGAGCGCACCTTCGCGGTCAACCACCTCGCGCACTATCTCCTGCTGCGCCTCCTCGCCCCGCGCCTCACCACTGGCGCGCGCGTCATCCTCACCGGCAGCGGCACGCATGATCCGGCGGAAAAGACTCCCGTCACGCCCCCCGTCCACGCCGATGCAGACCGGCTCGCTCACCCCGAAACCGATCCCACCGCAGAAAAGGGCGTCCGCCAGGCCTGCTTCCGCGCCTACAGCACGTCCAAGCTCTGCAACATCATGACCGCGCGCGAGGCAGCCAAGCGCCTGCCCGGCATCGACGTCCTCTCCTTCGATCCCGGCTATGTCCCCCACACCGGCCTCGGGCGCGACAATGGCCGGATCATTGCCACGCTGGTCAGCCTGATCCTGCCGCGCCTGATGAAGAGCGACCGCACCAGCACGATCCCCCGCTCAGGCCAGTTCCTCGCCGATCTGGCGCAGGATACCCGCTATGCCGGCGCGCGCGGCGACTACTGGTCGGTGCGCGGGCCTGCGCTCATCCGGATCGAGCCCTCGACTCTGGCGCGCGACGACGCCGCCTGCACCCGCCTGTGGGACGACAGCGCTCGCCTCGTCGGGTTATGATGTCGCCCCGCCGCGCCTCCGGAACGCCTCGTCGATAGCGCCAAATCGGGCGCTTTCAGGGGGTTGTGCGCGTCAGCAACGTTCTGTCGCACCGCCCGCACGGCGCAGCCTTCGCGCGGCCCGTCTCAACCGGTCTGTTCATCTGGCAGCAAGCCTGCTGCAGCAGTGAGGAGCGTGAAACCGTTCAGCTTCACGCGGCGAAACCTTGCTGCGGGCTGTGCGACTTCCCCCCGCGGCGCCCCGCGCGGCGTCATGACAGAGCTTGAAGGAGTAACCCGATGCGTGCCCCCATTACCGGACAGACCGGCCTGATCCTCGCAGCCGCGCTTGCCGCGTCGCTGCCGGCCGGCTCATTCGCGCTGGCGCAGGAGCTCCCGCCCGTCGACCAGAGCCAGCCCCAGCAACCCGTCGCGACCGGCGCCGAACTGCGCACCACGGTCGCCCCCACCGGCGATGTCGCCTCGCTCCCCAAGGGCCCTGACATCAAGGGCGTCATTTCCCGCCGCAGCGCCGATCGGATCGAGATCACCGCCGATGATGGCACGAAGACCATCGTCAACGTCAACGACTACACCAAGATCCGCTCGAGCAAGGGCCTCTTCGGCATGAGCCGCCAGCAGCTGGCCGCCAATTCGCTGCTCAATGGCCTGCCGGTCACGGTCCACACCCTGCAGTCGGGCGATGCGCTGATGGCGAGCGACATCCAGTTCAAGGACAAGGATCTCAAGATCGCCAACATGATCCGCACCGGCACCAAGCAGGGTTTCGAGGAGGCATCCGCCGCGACCGCCGAAGTCCGCGCCATGACCGAAGCACTGCGCAGCCGCTTCGCCGATATCGACGAATTCAACATCAAGAGCACCACCAACGTGAACTTCGCCTCGGGCAAGACGCAGCTGACCGAGCAGGGCAAGGCCGATCTCTGCGCCACCGCCACGCAGGCGCAAGGCATCAAGAACGCGGTCATGCTCGTCGTGGGCTATGCCGACAGCCGGGGCAGCGAAGAGCTCAACCAGCGCCTCAGCGACCAGCGCGCCACCCGCGTGGTCAACTATCTCCAGCAGGCCTGCGGGTGGAAGCCTTACCGCATGCTCACGCCCAGCGGCATGGCCACCGCCAACCCGCTGGCCGACAACTCCACGCCCGAAGGCCGCGCGCAGAACCGCCGTGTCTCGGTCAATGTCATGGTCAGCAAGGCCGTCGACGGGCTCTGATCCTTCTACTCCCCTCCCGCTTGCGGGAGGGACTCGCTTCCTTGCCCGCTCCCGCTTGCGGGAGGGACTCGCTTCCTTGCCCCCCTCCCGCTTGCGGGAGGGGCTGGGGGTGGGCACCTCGCAAACACACCTGCGGATAGCCCCCCAAGCCCGCTTGCAATCCGGTCCCGCCAAGGCCACTTCGGGTGCAGGCGGGATCAAGGAGCACCTACGTGACCAAGAAGACCGACAAGGATAGCCCCCGGGATAGCAGCAGCAACTGGACCGGCCCTGCCGCCATCGCCGGCGCGGCCATCGGCTCGGCAGCACTCGCCGCCGCCCTCCTCTATTCTTCGCGCCGCAAGGAACGCGCGGACAAGGCCAAGCCCAAGCCCCCTGTCGATCCCATCGAAACAGACTGACCACCCATCAAGCCCCTCCCCGCTCGGGGAGGGGCCCAGGGAGGGGTGAGAGCACTCACAAGCAAAGCTGAAGCCTTGCATCAAGCGCCCCCCGCAGTCTAAGGCGCGGGCCATGGAACCTGTCAGCACCATCGATGGCCGCGCCATCCCGTTCGGCCGCAAGAACATCGATACCGATGTGATCATCCCTGCCGAGTGGCTGAAGACGATCAGCCGCGAAGGCCTCGGCAAGGGCGCATTCCAGGCGCTGCGTCAGGATCCGGACAACATCTTCGACTCGCCCACGTTCAAGGGCTCGCCGATCCTCATCGCGGGTGACAACTTCGGCTGCGGCTCCAGCCGTGAACACGCCGCCTGGGCGCTGCTCGATCTCGGCATCAAGGCCGTCATCGCGCCCTCGTTCTCGGATATCTTCTCGGGCAACGCCTTCAAGAACGGGATCGTCACCGTGGTCCTGCCGCAGGAAGCGATCGACCGCCTGATGGAAGTCGCCCAGACCGAAGCCATCCACATCGACCTCGAAGCGCAGACCGTGACGACCCCGTTCCAGGACCGCTTCACCTTCGAGATCGACGCTTTCCGCAAGCACTGCCTCTTGAACGGCCTCGACGAAGTCGGCCTCACCATGGCCCGCGGCGACGCGATCAGCGCCTACGAAGCAAAAGCCAGCGCCGAGCGCCCTTTCCTCGTCCACCCGGCCTGAGCATTTGACTGGGCAGGCGCCCCGTCCACCTCACCACTATCCCCACCCCGCTCACCCTGAGCCTGTCGAAGGGTGCTGGCGCCGCGCCTGATGCTTCGACAAGCTCAGCATGAGCGGTGTGGGACGACTTAATCCGCCTTAACCACCCGCTTAAATAGGGCTTCCCAAGCCCGTCAAAACGTGGCTCAAAGGTGCAAACACATGCATCGGAGAGACCCATGAAAGCCTTGCGCACCCACGCCGTCGGCGGCCCTGAAACCCTGACCCTCGACGAGATCGACGCGCCCGTCGCCGGTCCCGGCCAGGTCGTCGTCGCGGTCAAGGCCTGCGCGATCAACTTCCCTGATACGCTGATGATCCGCGACATGTACCAGTTCAAGCCGCAGCGCCCCTATGCGCCCGGCGGCGAACTCGCGGGTGTTATCGAAAGCGTCGGCGAAGGCGTCACGCAGTGGAAGGCGGGTGACAAGGTCATCGGCATGTGCGGCAACGGCGGCCTCGCCGAGAAGGTCGTGCTCGATCAGGGCCGCATGTTCCCGCTCCCCGAAGGCGTCTCGTTCGAAACCGGCGCCTCGCTCCTCATGACCTACGGCACCACGATCCACGGCCTGAAGGATCGCGGCCGCATCAAGGCGGGTGAGACCATGCTCGTCCTCGGCGCCGCCGGCGGTGTCGGCATTTCGGCGATCGAACTCGGCAAGGCCTATGGCAACCGCGTCATCGCCGCTGTCTCCAGCGAGGAGAAAGCCGCCGCCGCGCGCGAAGCCGGCGCGGACGATGTCGTGATCTATGGCCGCCCGCCCTTCGACAAGGACCAGAGCAAAGCCCTGGCCGACGCGTTCAAGGCCGCCTGCGGCCCGAACGGCGCGGACATCGTCTACGATATCGTCGGCGGCGACTATTCCGAGCCCGCGCTGCGCGCCATCGCGTGGGAAGGCCGCTTCCTCGTCGTCGGCTTCCCCGCCGGCATCGCCCGCCTGCCGCTCAACCTCACGCTGCTCAAGTCCTGCGACGTCTGCGGCGTGTTCTGGGGCGCCTTCACCGCGCGCGAACCGCAGAAGAACGCCGAGCATGTCGCCGAACTGTTCGACCTCCTCAAGGCCGGCAAGATCAACCCCCGCGTCTCCGCCCGCTTCCCCCTCGAACGCGGCGGCGAAGCCATCGCCATGCTCGCCGACCGCAAGGCCGTGGGCAAAGTCGTGGTCACGATGGAGTAACGAGGCCCCCTCGTCCTCCCCATTTTCACGAAGTGCAAATGGGGAGGTGGCCTGCCGCAGGCAGGTCGGAGGGGTACTTCCCTCCTACCGCACCTTCGCCCAGGTCTGCGTCTTGCACAGCGGCCAGACCACGCAGCCCTTCACCGTCATCTCGCTCGCTGATTTCAGCGTCACTGTCGCAGCATAAGTACCGCCGTCGTTGGGATTGTAGATCGAACCCTTCCAGCTTCCACCAGCAGGTTTCAGTCCCCGGAACACGTAGAGCCCGATCAACTGGCGTGAACGCAGCGCCGGGTTCTTGTTGTTGCGGTCGAACCGGTCCTCCGGGCTACTGCCGGTCCCACCCAGGATCTTGCCACAGAGCCCGCCATCGCACTGCGAAACCTCGATCAGCCCGCCGCGCTCGGGCGTGCGCCACGTGCCATAGGGGCTCGCCTGCTCCGCCGCACTCGCGCTCGCCGCCATCACCAGCGCGCCAACCAACAGACCTTTCCGCACCCTCATTCTCCCTTGTCCTGTGTGCGCCCATAGGCCGGCAGTGCCAGCTGCCACTTGATCGCCGCCCCGCGCAGGCCAAAACCCGCCAGCGCCGCCAGCGGCCATATGATCATCTTGTCCACCCCTGCCATATGTCCACCCGCGCAAAGCGCCGAAGTGAGCGCGGCGGGCGTCACATAGAGTTCGGGCCGCATGATGATCGAAGGGCGCCCGGCGATCACGTCGCGGATCACTCCGCCCACGCAGCCGGTGATCACCCCCATCATTGCCGCGGGCACCGGCGCAACGCCCAGCGCCAGCGCCTTGGCCGTCCCCAGCACCGCATAGGCGCCAAGCCCCGCCGCGTCGGCCCATTCGATCACCCGCGTGCTCTCGCTCTGCCACCACCGCGCCGGGCTGAACCACACCAGCAGTGCCGCGCCGAGGCACACCGGCGCGGTCCACGCATTGTGCACCCAGAACACCGGTGCCCCGATCAAAAGGTCGCGCACGGTCCCGCCGCCCACGCCCGTCACCAATGCAAAAAACGCCATGGTAACAAAGGTCTGCCGCATCCGTGCCGCCAGCAGCGCCCCGCTCAGCGCGGTGATCGCGATGCCTGCCGGGTCGAGCGCCGCGATCAGCGCGAACACGTCCGAGGCCGGCAGACGCGTCGCGGCGGGCAGGCTCAGCGCAAGGACATCGATCGGGCTCATTAACGCTCCCCTTAGGACGAAAGTAACCAACCCATGTCTAGGATGGAATCCGGATCGGTCCTTTTCTCCAACAGGCTTTCTGCGCCACGTGAAGAATCTGCTCAAGCCCTGGCAGGCATCCCGGCCGCCGCAACCACCGCCTCCGGGCGACGTTGCGGCCGACCGCGCGCTGCACCGGGCGTCTGTTTTCGAGGATATCGAGCGGGGCCATTCCGGTTGGTTCTGGGCCACCGACGCCGCCGGTTGCCTTTCCTACATTTCCCCCGCCGCCTGCGAACGCTTCGGCCTTGCGGCTGAGGATTTGATCGGCAAACCCTTCACCAGCCTGTTCGAGACCGATCCCGAACACCCCGGCGAGCGCTCCGATCGCCCGCTGCAGTTCCTCTTCGGCGCCCATGCCCGCCTCGCCGACGTAACCGTCCGCTTCGTCCCCGATCGTTGTCCGGCCGGCGCCCGCCCGGCATGGTGGGCGCTTTCCGGCCAGCCCAAGATCGACGTCGCCCGGCCCGGCTCCGATGGCGCCTTCCACGGCTATCGCGGCAGCGCGCGCGACATCACGCTCGAATACGAGCGCCGCATCGAGGACTCGCGCCTCGCCGAATTCGATTCGCTCACCGGCCTTGCCAATCGCCATCGCATCAGCCGGCGGTTCGATGCGATGCTCGCCGCGTTCAAGGGCACTTTGCGCCCGGTCACGCTGATGATGCTCGATCTCGACCGGTTCAAGCAGGTCAACGACACGCTCGGCCATCCCGCCGGGGATGAATTGCTCCGCCAGGTTGCCCAGCGCCTCACCCGCGTCGTCGGCACGGTGGGCGAGATCGGCCGTCTCGGCGGCGACGAATTCCAAATCCTGCTCCCCGACATCGAGGATCGCGGCAAGCTTGGCGAACTCGCCGACAAGATCATCGGCCTCGTCTCGCAGCCCTACCGGATCGACGACAACCACGTCGTCATCGGCGTCTCCATCGGCATGGCCATCGCCCCGTTCGATGGCGGCGAGCGCGAGGACATCGTCCGTGCGGCGGACCTTGCGCTCTATGCCGCCAAGCACGGCGGACGCGGCCAGTTCCGCTTCTACTCCGCCGATCTCAAGGACGAGAAGGAAGAGCGCCGCCAGCTCGAAGAGGCCCTGCGCGAGGCCATCTCCTCTGTGGAGGGCGATGCCGACAACTGGGACGAACCCCAGCTTGCGATGGTCTACCAGCCCGTCGTCCGCACCGACGATCACGTCGTCGTCGGGTTCGAGGCGCTGATGCGCTGGGAACATCCCCAGCGCGGGGCCATCCCGCCGTCGGTGTTCATCCCCGTCGCCGAAGATACCGGCATGATCCTCCAGCTGGGCGCCTGGGCGCTGCGCCAGGCCGCGCGTGATGCTGCCGCATGGCCGCATCCCTTGCGCATCGCGGTCAATGTCTCGGCGGTGCAGTTTGCCCACCCCGATTTCCCGCGCATCGTCTCCGATGTGCTCGATAGCGCCGGCCTCGATCCCGAACGGCTCGAACTCGAACTCACCGAATCCGTGTTCATGGGCGACAGCGAGACCACCGATGCGGCGTTCAAGGCGCTCAAGGCTCTCGGCGTGCGGCTCGCGCTCGATGATTTCGGCACCGGCTATTCCTCATTGAGCTACCTTCGCGCAGCACCCTTCGACAAATTGAAGGTCGATCGCAGCTTCGTCGACAGCTGCACCCTCAGCGATCAGAACAGCGCCAAGATCATCGCCGCGATCATCGGCCTCGCCGATGCGCTTGGCATGGAAACCACCGTCGAGGGCGTCGAAGCATTCGACCAGCGCGATGTCGTCTGCGCCAAGGGCGCGCGGTTCATCCAGGGTTTTCTCTATTCGCCCCCGCTCGAACAGGCGGTCCTGCTCGAACGCATGGCGGCGGGCGAACTGCGCATCCCGCCCGAAGGCCCCAAGCGCCATCGGCCCGAGCGCCGCTCGGTCTACCGACGCATCGGCGTGATTCACGAAGACCACCGCTACGAGGCGCTGCTGCGCAACCTCTCGGCCACCGGCGCGCGCATCGAAGGGCTCGTCGGCGTCCCCGTCGGCACCAGCCTCGTGCTTGATCTCGGCGCGGGCCAGCTCGCCGTCGTCACCGTCTCGCGCTCGGAAGACGCGACCATCGGCGTCGAGTTCGAAACCCCGCTCGTCAGCGATGGTGCCGGCGGCCTCGTCACCCGCTACCGCGCCAGCTCCTACGCGCTCGCCGCCGCCGCCCGCATGGTCAGCACCAGCGCCCCCCAGTTCCTCGAAGTAGAAGTCCGCAAACGCGCCTGAACCTCAGGTCCTCCCCATTCTCCCCTGAGCTTGTCGAAGGGGTAAAGGGGGAGGTGGCAGCCTCGCTCATCCTGAGCTTGTCGAAGGAAGGGCTGACGGAGGGGTAACTCCTCCCCGGTACGGGGAGGGGGACCACCCGAAGGGTGGTGGAGGGGTACTCCCTCAAATATGAATCGGCTTCCCGCCAATCCCCATCGCCGCTTCCTTCAGCGCCTCGGCATGGGTCGGATGCGCGTGGCAGGTATAAGCGATGTCTTCCGCCGTCGCGCCAAACTCCATCGCCAGCGCCGCCTCGGCAATCATCGAACCCGCGACGCTCGCGATGCACCACACGCCCAGCACGCGCTCGGTCTTCGCGTCCGCGATCACCTTCACGAAGCCGTCGGGCTCGTGGTTGGTCTTGGCGCGGCTGTTGGCGAGCATCGGGAACTTCGAGACTTTCACGTCGGTCCCCGTTTCCTTGGCCTTCTCGCGCGCCGCTTCCTCGGTCAGGCCCACGCCAGCAAATTCGGGGAAGGTATAGACCACGCCCGGGATCACGGCATGGTTCACGATGCCGGTGTGCCCGGCGATGAACTCGGCCACGGCCACGCCCTCGTCCTCCGCCTTGTGCGCCAGCATCGGACCCGGAATCACATCGCCGATGGCCCAGACGCCCGGCACGCTCGTGCGGAAATCATGCCCCGTCTCGATCTGCCCGCGCTTGTTCACTTCAAGCCCGATCTTCTCGAGGCCAAGCCCATCCACATTCGGCCGCCGTCCGATGGCCACCAGCACGCAGTCCGCCGTCAAAGTCTCAGCCGCGCCGCCCGCCGAAGGCTCCACCGTCAAGGTCGCGGTCTTGCCCTTCACGGCAACGCCCGTCACCTTGGTGGAGAGCTTCAGCTCCATGCCCTGCTTCTTGAAGATCTTGGCGGCTTCCTTGCGCACATCGCCGTCCATGCCGGGCAGCAACTGGTCGAGGAACTCCACCACCGTCACCTTCGCGCCCAGCCGCCGCCACACCGAACCCAGCTCCAGCCCGATCACACCGCCGCCGATCACCACGAGGTGCTCCGGCACGCGCTCCAGCGCCAGCGCACCGGTGGAATCGACCACCACGCCCGCGTCGTTGTCCACCGTCACCCCCGGCAGCGGCGTCACGCTCGAACCCGTCGCGATCACCACGTCCTTCGCGGTCACCTTCGCGCCCGCCACCGAAACGGTGTGCGCATCCTCGAACGCGGCGAGGCCCTTCAACCAGGTCACCTTGTTCTTCTTGAACAGGAACTCGATCCCGCCCGTCAGCTGCTTCACCGAATCCAGCTTCTGCTGCTGCATCGCTGCCAGATCGAGCGTCACCGGCCCCGTCTTGATGCCATAGCTCGCAAACGTGCCATCCACCGCCTCGGCAAACTTCTCCGAACCATGCAGCAGCGCCTTCGAAGGAATGCACCCCACGTTGAGGCAGGTGCCCCCCAGCGTCTCGCGGGCTTCCGCACAGGCCACCTTGAGCCCCAGCTGCGCCGCGCGAATGGCCGCGACATAGCCGCCGGGACCAGCACCGATGACAAGCACGTCGTAGTCGTATTCAGCCATGTCTCACTTCCATCGATGCGCCATCAGCCTTGCGAAGTTTCCCAAGGGTCGGCTCGTCTGTCGTGTCCCGGGAAACGGCGGAACCGCACCTGGTTTGTCGTCACCACCGCCACATGGCCCGCCAACCGGTCATCTTCAATGACCTCAAGCAGCGCCTTGATGATGGCCTCCTGTTCGAACGGGTCGCAGCGAATGTAGATCAACGCAGGCGGAGGCTCATGCCCCATCGCGAAGATCAGATCGCTGAAATCACTGTCTTCGCTGATCAGTATGCGGTCTTCAGCCCTCGCCCGTTCGATATGCTCGGCATCGCTGTCCGTCGGACAGACCAGCACGGCCCGGAGAACATCGTGCCCCGCGTCCGTCAAAGCCTGCGCGATGCGCAAGCCGATGTGGACATCGAGCAGGAACTTCAAGCAGCCCGCGCCTTGCCAATCGCGGCATAGTCCTCATCACCCATCAGATCGGCCGCAAACGCCGCCGCCGCCTGCAGATGAACCGCCTCTACGCCCGGAAACTCCTCGGCAATCCGCTCCGCCGACCAACCCGCACCCATCAGCTTGAGCACGAATTCCACCTTGATCCGCGTGCCCCGTAAGATCGGCTTGCCGAAACCGATCTCGGGGTCGGAATGAATGTGCTCTTTCCAGTCCATCGCAGACTCCAGTTCCGGCGCGCTGGCCTCACATATCAATCAGCAGGCGCGTCGGGTCTTCTATCGCTTCCTTGATCGTCTTCAAAGCCGTCACCGCCTCGCGTCCATCAATGATCCGGTGATCATAGCTCAGCGCGATATACATCATCGGCCGCACCACGATCTGCCCGTCACGCACCACCGGCCGGTCCTCGATCCGGTGCAGGCCCAGCACCGCCGACTGCGGCGGGTTGATGATCGGGGTGGACATCAGCCCGCCGAACACGCCGCCGTTGGAGATCGTGAAGGTGCCGCCCGCCATGTCGGCCATGGTCAGCGTGCCGTCGCGCGCCTTCTTGCCGTAGTCGGCGATCGCCTTCTCGATGCCAGCAAAGCTCATCTTGTCGACATCGCGCACCACCGGCACAACCAGCCCGTTGGGCGCGGACACCGCCACCGAAATGTCCACGTAGTCGAAGTAGACGATCTCGTCGCCCTGCATCTGCGCGTTGACGGCCGGAATGTCCTTCAGCGCCAGCACCGATGCCTTGGCGAAGAAGCTCATCAGGCCCAGCTTCACGCCGTGCTTCTTCTCGAACACGTCCTTGTACTTCGCGCGCGCTTCCATCACCGCGCTCATGTCCACGTCGTTGAACGTGGTCAGCATCGCGGCGGTTTCCTGCGCGGACTTCAGCCGCTTGGCGATGGTCTGGCGCAGGCGGGTCATCTTGACCCGCTCCTCGCGCCGCTCGCCGCTCACGCTGACGACGGGGGCCGGAGCCGGGGCAGGGGCGGGCGCCGCCACCACCGGCGCGGGCGCGGCCTGCTTGGCCTGCGCGGCCGCCAGCACGTCTTCCTTGGTCAGGCGCCCGTCCTTGCCGGTGCCCTTCACCGTCGCCGGATCGATCCCGTGCTCCAGCACCGCGCGGCGCACGGCAGGCGAAAGCGCTGCCGCATCGTCCGCGACAGCTGCAGCAGCCGGAGCCGCCGCCGGTGCAGGAGCTGCCGCCGGAGCCGTCGCCACGCCGCTCGTCTCGATCAGTCCGAGCAGCGCGCCAACCGCCACGGTGTCACCCTCGGCAGCCACATGTGCGCCCATGATCCCCGCGACGGGGGAGGGCACTTCCACCGCCACCTTGTCGGTCTCGAGGCTCGCGATGGGCTCGTCGAGCGCCACCGCCTCGCCCGGCTGCTTGAGCCACTGGCCGACAGTCGCCTCGCTGACGCTTTCGCCGAGCACCGGAACTTTGACTTCGATAGACATGCTTCAATCTCTCAAACGAAAGGGGTTCAGGCCTTCTTCTTGGTCCGGCGCAACTCGCCGCGCACCGAAAGCGAAAGCGCATTGCTGACAAGCGCGGCCTGTTCAGCCGCATGGCGCTTGGCAAGGCCGGTCGCCGGCGAAGCCGCCGCGCTACGGCCCGCATAGCGCGCGCGCTTCACCTTGCTGCCCGCCGCCTTCAGCGCCTCCTCGATCAGCGGCTCCACGAAGAACCACGCACCGTTGTTCTTCGGCTCTTCCTGGCACCACACGACTTCTTCGAGGTTCGTCATGCGCGAAAGGCGCAGCGCCAGCGGCTCGCCCGGGAACGGGTAGAGCTGCTCCAGCCGGATGATCTGCGTATCGGTGATCCCCGCGGCATCGCGCGCCTCGATCAGGTCGTAGGCCACCTTGCCGCTGCACAGCACCACGCGCCGGGTATCCGCGTCCGCCGCCGGATTGAGGTCGGAAAGGATGCGCATGAAGTGCCCCTCGCCGACGAAGTCCGAAGCCTTCGATTTCGCCAGCGGATGGCGCAGCAGGCTCTTGGGCGTCATGATGATCAGCGGCTTGCGGAACGGCCGCTGCATCTGCCGGCGCAGCACGTGGAAGTAGTTCGCCGGGCTGGTGATGTTGCAGACCTGGATATTGTCCTCGGCACACAGCTGGAGATAGCGCTCCAGCCTTGCCGACGAGTGCTCCGGCCCCTGTCCCTCATAGCCATGCGGCAGCAGCATCACGAGGCCGTTGGCGCGCAGCCACTTGGCTTCGGAGGCCGCGATATACTGGTCGATCATGATCTGCGCGCCGTTGGCAAAGTCGCCGAACTGCGCTTCCCACAGCACCAGCGTCTTGGGGTCCGCGCTCGCATAGCCATATTCGAAGCCCAGCACGCCGTACTCGCTCAGCGGGCTGTCGTGCACTTCGAACTTGCCATGCGGCAGCGTGGTCAGCGGCACATACTTGCGCTCGGTGGTCTGGTCGACCCACACCGCATGGCGCTGGCTGAACGTGCCGCGGCCCGAATCCTGCCCGGAAAGCCGCACGTTGAAGCCCTCGGTCAGCAGGCTGCCGAACGCCAGTGCCTCGCCGGTCGCCCAGTCGAAGCCTTCGCCCTCGGCAAACATCTGCTTCTTGGCCTCGATTACGCGGCCCAGCGTCTTGTGGATGGTGAGGTCTTCCGGCACCGTCGTCAGCGTCCGGCCCAGCGCGTCGAAGCGCTTCTGGTCGATCCCGGTCGCCACGTTGCGCCGCGCCGTTTCCGGGTCCGCCGGCTTGTTGAGCCCGCTCCAGCGCCCGCCGAACCAGTCGGCATGGTTCGCCTTGTAGCTCTTCGCCGCGTCGAATTCGGCCTCCAGGGTCGCGACGAAGCGGTCCTCGGTCTCGCCCTTCCAGTCCTTGTCGATCACGCCCTGCTCGATCAGGCGGCGGGCATAGATCTCGGATACTGCCGGATGCTGCTTGATCTTGGCGTACATCAGCGGCTGGGTGAAGCTCGGCTCGTCGCCCTCGTTGTGGCCGAAGCGGCGGTAGCACCACATGTCGACCACCACGTCGCGGCCGAACTTCTGGCGGTAGTCGATCGCGAGCTTGCACGCGAAAGTCACCGCTTCCGGATCATCGCCGTTCACGTGGATGATCGGCGCCTGCACGCCCTTGGCCACATCGCTCGGATAGGGCGAACCGCGGCTGAACTGCGGGCTCGTCGTGAAGCCGATCTGGTTGTTGATGATGAAGTGCAGGCACCCGCCGGTGTTGTAGCCCTTCACGCCCGAAAAGCCGAGGCACTCCCACACGATGCCTTGCCCTGCGAAAGCCGCATCGCCGTGGATCAGGATGGGCAGCACCTGCTTGTGCTTGCCCGGCCCGATGTCCTCGCGGAACGCCTGCTGCGCGCGCGTCTTGCCCAGCACCACCGGGTCCACCGTTTCCAGATGGCTCGGGTTCGGCTGCAGGCTCATGTGCACCTTGATCCCGTCGAACTCGCGGTCCGTGCTGGTGCCGAGGTGGTACTTCACGTCGCCCGAACCGCCGACATCCTCGGGGTTCGCGCTGCCGCCGGAAAACTCGTGGAAGATCACGCGGTAGGGCTTGGCCAGCACGTTCGCCAGCACGTTGAGCCGCCCGCGGTGCGCCATGCCGTAGATGATCTCGCGCACGCCCAGCTGGCCGCCATACTTGATCACCGCCTCCAGCGCCGGGATCATCGATTCGCCGCCATCCAGGCCAAAGCGCTTGGTGCCGACGTATTTCTTGCCGAGGAACTTCTCGTACTGCTCGCCGCGCACCACCGCCGCGAGGATCGCCTTCTTGCCGTTGGGCGTGAAGTCGATGCTCTTGTCGCCGCCCTCGATGCGGTCCTGCAGGAACTTGCGCTCCTCCACGTCGGAGATGTGCATGTATTCCAGGCCGACCTTGCCGCAGTAGTTCTTCTGCAGCACCGCCACGATCTCGCGCGGGGTGGCCCATTGCAGGCCCAGCACGCCGCCGACGAAGACCTTCTTGTCGAGGTCGGGCCCGGTAAAGCCATGATATTCCGGCGTGATGTCCGCCGGCAGCTCCTGCCGCGCAAGGCCCAGCGGATCGAGGTCCGCCGCCAGATGCCCGCGCACGCGGTAGGTGCGCACCAGCATCATCGCGCGGATCGAGGCGCCCGCCGCGGCTTCCAGCGCCGCTTCATCGAGCGGTGCACCCGCAGCCTTGGCCGCCTTGGCGATTTCCTGCTTCAGCGCCATCGGATCGAGCGCGCGGGTGAGATCGTCGCCCGCTGCCGGGTCGCTTACCGGCCAGCGCTTCGAAGCCCACGAAGGCCCCGCCTGCGGACCCTCCTGCAGAAGGTCCACCTCGAACGAGCGCTCTTCATAACCCATATGTCACTCCTCTCGCCCCGGGGAGGTTGGGGCTTCGGAAAACCATGCTTTCCCACGGACGGAATGCGCCGCCCGATCCGCTAACCACGCAAACCCCTCAAGACTGGCCGCTTTAACCATGTCTCTGCGAAGGGAGCCCGCACCGGGGCCTGCGTAAAACCACTTATCTGAACGGGGCGCGAACCTGCTGCGGGCAGGCCATCCGCGCCCCGTTCGCCAGAATCACGCCAGCGAGCTGTCGATGCCCTTGCAGGCCACCAGCAGTTCCTTCACCGCGTCGACCGAAACCTGCAGGTTCGCCTTCGCCGTGTCGTCGAGCGCGATCTCGATCACCTTCTCCACGCCGCCCGCGCCGATCATCACCGGCACGCCCACGTAGAGCCCGTCCACGCCATAAGCGCCGTCGACATAGGCCGCGCAGGGCAGGATGCGCTTCTGGTCATTGAGATACGCTTCCGCCATCGCGATGCCCGAAGCGGCCGGCGCATAGAACGCCGAACCGGTCTTGAGCAGGCCGACGATCTCGCCGCCGCCGCTGCGCGTGCGCTGCACGATCGCATCGATCTTTTCCTGCGTCGAGGCGCCCATCTTGATGAGGTCGGGCACCGGAATGCCCGCCACGGTCGAGTATTCGACCACCGGCACCATCGTGTCGCCGTGCCCGCCGAGCACGAACGAGGTCACATCGCGCACCGAAACGCCGAATTCCCACGCCAGGAACGTGCTGAAGCGCGCCGAGTCGAGCACGCCCGCCATGCCGACGACCTTGTTGTGCGGCAGGCCCGAGAATTCGCGCAGTGCCCACACCATCGCGTCGAGCGGATTGGTGATGCAGATCACGAAGGCGTCGGGCGCGTGGGCCTTGATGCCTTCGCCCACGGCCTTCATCACCGAAAGGTTGATGCCCAGCAGGTCATCGCGGCTCATGCCCGGCTTGCGCGGTACGCCCGCGGTCACGATGATCACGTCCGCGCCGGCGATATCGGCATAGTCGTTGGTGCCGGTGATCTTCGCGTCGAAACCCTCGACCGGGCCGCACTGCGAAAGGTCGAGCGCCTTGCCCTGCGGCACGCCTTCGACCACGTCGAACAGCACGATGTCGCCGAGTTCCTTCTGCGCCGCGAGGTGGGCCAGCGTCCCGCCGATGTTGCCGGCGCCGATCAGCGCGATTTTCTTGCGAGCCATGCCTTTGCAATCCTTTCCCGGATACGCGGGACCTGCGACCCATGCGGGCCGCCCAAGAGCTGCCGCCGTTAGGCCTCCCGCGTCCCGCAATGACGGGAAGGATTCCAGACGGATGGGAGCGACCTAAGCCTGCGGGATGGTGATTGCAAGGCGCAAAAACCCGCACTGCGCGGGTTTTTGTGATAACAGTTCGCAATATCAATAAGAGGGTGGAGGCGTCAAGCTTGCGAGGATGCCCGCGCTGCAAACCGGCGCTGCAGCGCCTTTGCCAGCGGCCCGTCCAGCATGGCGCAGACCGCGATCCACCATTCGGCAGCCGCATTGTCGCCGCCTTCGGCAGCAATCTGCGCCGCCTCGCTCGCACGCTGCGCCGCCGACAGGCCATGCGCGCCAAACAAGCGCAGCGCTGCTTCCAGCAGGGCATCGTCTTGCGCGCTGCCGGGGTTCGTGCCGGCCCTGCGCTTGGTTACAGCATCATTGTCGTTCACCGGTCGCGGCATCCGCAGGGCGCGCGGGCGCACCGCGTTTCGGCTCGGGCCCCAATGCAGGCAAGGCGAAATGATCCCATAACGCGGGGCAAAATGCAGCATGGCGAGCACTCCTCGGTTGGGCGATGCACAGGGTATAGCAGGCGGGAGTGAACAGCGCGTTCGCCCTTAGGGTAAAGGACTCAATAACCCTGCCTAGAGAAGAATAACTATATAAAAAACATAGATTTATAGGAGTTGTGGGTGCCTGCCGAAATGGACCTTTCCGGGCAAACTAACCCCGAATCGGACTAAATCTAGCCACCTGGCTGGGCAATCCACTTGCCCGCATTTTCGTAAGCGGGATTGACCGCCGCACCGCCCGGCAACTGCCCGGCACGATACAGTGCATCGCCGCCGCGCGCCTCGACTGCGGGCGCAAACTTCGGTGCCGCCGCGCGCGGCTGCGTGTAGTCCGGAAGCGGCGTCTGTCCGAACGCGGCGGTATTGCGCCCCGGTGCGGCCTGCGCGGCTTGCATCGATTTCAGGGCCTCGATCCGCCCCGCCTCGAATGCCTTTTCCAGCTGGATCGGATCGGCCACGTCCGCCGCCGCCGGGGTCCATGTGCGCGGATGCGGCGCCGCCACCGGCTCGCCGCCCGCATAGACCGCGTTGAACGCCATGGGCCGCCCGGCCGCGCCGCTCCAGCGATAGAACCGGTGCGCGCCGATCGTGCCGATGAAGCTCAGGCTGTCCGCCCAGTAGGGATGCACCGCGCTGGTGTGGTAATGCGTCGCCAGCCCCACCGGCGCATAGACATAGCCCGCCAGCGCATCCGCCGCCACCCGCCGCGCCCGTTCCCAGAACGCCGCCATTGGCCGCCGCGCCATCGATCCGTCGCAGGCAAAGCTGAACTGGCAGCCCGGCCGCTCCGATCCCTGATAGACCACGCCGCACACCGTCTTGGGCCAGGCCGGATGCGCCACGCGGTTGAGCACCACTTGCGCCACCGCGCGCTGCCCCGCATCGGGCTCGCTCGCCGCTTCATAATAGATCGCCGCCGTCAGGCACTGCAGCGCGCGTCCCTGATCCAGACTCGTCCCCCGGGCGAAAATCGGCCGCGCCGCCGGGCCGCTCCCCGTCACCGGAATGGAATCGTCCCGATGAATCTGCGCATCCCACGCAGTGCGCGCCGCATCGGGCGCCAGCAGCCCCGTGTCATCGTTCGCCAGATAGTAGAACGCCGAGCCGGGAAAGCTGTCGCCCGGCCGCTCGAACGGCTGGAGCCCATCGCGCGCCGCTGCCGTCGGCACTCCCGGCGCGATCCACCCCGGCCCCGCGAGCCACAGCGCAAAGCCCATCACGGCAACACCCGCGATTCCCGCCCAGCGCTTGAAGCTCCCCTTCCGCTCATCCTGAGCCTGTCGAAGGGGGGAGGGGTCTTCCCTATTGCTCCCCTCCCGCTTGCGGGAGGGGTTGGGGGAGGGCCTGTCAACCTCAACATGAGGCCGCTCGACCACCGGCGCAACAGGCACCGCCACCCGCCGAGGCGCCAAGGCCTCGGGCGGCAGTTTCACCGGCCGGTAGTCGATAATCAGCGGCATAGCTCAGGCAGACTCACAAGGCGGCCACCCAGCGCTAGACCCTCTCCCCGCGCCCCGCATCCCGCCATTTCACCCCGTCCCGCTAAGGCACACCCCCCTGCGAAGCCGTTAACACCAAACCTGCGGTAGTCTTCCTTCCCTCCCCATTTTTCCCGCAGGGACAAATGGGGAGGTGGCCCGCGAAGCGGGTCGGAGGGGTTCTTCCTTCGCTGCCATCTTGCCCCAAGGTGCAGGTCCCGCTACCAAGCCCCCCGACGCCACCGGTGCCCGCGAGAGCGGGCTAAGAGGGAATCCGGACGCCAAGCTGTTCTTGGCAAACCCGGAGCTGCCCCCGCAACTGTGCCCGGATAGCGCCCTGTCCACTATGCCACTGGGCCCGCAAGGGTCTGGGAAGGCGGGCAGGGGGCCACGACCCCGGGCGAGCCAGGAAACCTGCCGGTGTGTGGTCGTTCCGCGGCCGGGCGGGGTGTACCGGGCGCATGCGTGAGACGGCGCGCCTTATGGCCCCGCGTCTTCTCCCGCCATGGACGGCAACGTCCATGGGCCGCGGAGAAATGCAATGATTTCACGTCACAAAACCCACCCCCAACCCCTCCCGCAAGCGGGAGGGGAGCCAGTTCGGCACAAGCACGCCCTCCCGCCTGCGGGAGGGCCGCGAGACTTGCTGAGCGCAGCGAAGCTAGTCGCAGCGGGGTGGGCCTGCGCAGCGCTCGCGCTGGCGGCGCCCGCTCTAGCACAACAAGCTGATGACATCGCGACAGATGTCTTTGTTGGCCCCGACGCACTGCGCCGTGACCCCGCCCTCATCACCGTCATCGCCACCGGCAGCCCCCAGCGCATCGACCAGACCGGCCAGCCGATCACCGTCCTCACCACGCAGGATCTCGCCCGCCTGCAGGGCCCCGACATCACCCGCGCACTCGAACAGGTCCCCGGCCTCACGCTCAGCCGCAACGGCGGTCCCGGCGCCTTCACCGGCGTCCGCCTGCGCGGCTCGGATAGCGAGCAGGTCCTCGTCCTCATCGACGGCGTCCGCGTCGAGGATGTCGCCGCCCCCGGGGCCGGCTTCGATTTCGGCACGCTGACGACCGGCGGCATCGAGCGCATCGACGTGCTGCGCGGCTCCAACTCGGTGGCCTGGGGCAGCGCCGCATTGGGCGGCGTCATCGCCATCCAGACCCGCGAGCTCAACGGCCTCGAAGCCAGCGCCGAAGGCGGCAGCCGGGGCAGCTTCGCCGGAGAAGCGTCCGCCGGTCTCGCCACGGACAAATACGCCCTCTCGCTCACCGGCGGCTACACCACCACCGATGGCATCTCTGCCGCCGCCACCGGCACCGAACGCGACGGGTTCCGCCAGTGGCGCCTCGGCGGCAAGGCCCGCCTCGATCTCGTGCCCGGCCTCGCGTTCGTGGCCAATGCCCGCTACGCCGATACCCGCACCGATATCGATGGCTTCCCGCCGCCCAACTACAGCTTCGCCGATACGTCGGAATACCAGATCACCCGCCAGTTCTCCGGCCGCGCGGGCCTGCGCTACGAAGGCGCGAGGCTCACGCTCAACACCGGCTTCGCGCTTTCCGACACCAAGCGCGACTACTACGACCCTACCTTCGGCACCGCGCCGTCTTATGGCTACCGCGGCCGCAGCCACCGCGCCGATCTCACCGGCCGCGCCACGCTGCCTGCAAACTTCGCGCTCGATTTCGGCGCGGACAGCGAATGGACGCGCTATTCCGGCACCTTCGATGCCCGCCAGACCGCGCGCCAGACCAGCGGCCACGCCATGCTCGGCTGGTACACCGATGCCGCCTCGCTCGCCGCAGGTGTCCGCTACGACGACCACAGCCGCTTCGGCAACGCGACCACCTTGGGCGCCAACGGCACGGTCAAGCTGACCCAAAACCTCCGCCTGCGCGCCAGCTACGGCGAGGGCTTCAAGGCCCCCACGCTGTTCCAGCTCCTGTCAGACTTCGGCAACGCCGCACTCCAGCCCGAACGCAGCCGCAGCTACGACGCCGGCCTCGAGTACCGCAGCGGCCCCGTCACCGCCGCCGTCACGCTCTACCGCCGCGACAGCCGCAATCTGATCGCCTTCGTCTCCTGCTTCGGCCAGACGAGCGCCATTTGCACCAATCGCCCCTTCGGCACCTACGACAACGTCGGCAAGGCCCGCGCCGAAGGCTTCGAAGCCGAACTCACCCTGAAGCCGGTCCCCGCCTTTACCCTGCGCAGCCTCTACACCTATACCAAGGCGCGCAATCTGACCCCCGGCAGCGCCCAGTTCGGCAACGATCTGGCCCGCCGCCCGCGCCACGCGCTCACCGTCAGTGGCGATTGGGAAACGCCGCTCGCCGGACTCGCCCTCGGCGCGGACCTGCGCCTCACCAGCACCAGCTTCGACAACGCGTCGAACACCACCAAGCTCCCCGGCGGCCCCGTCGCGACGATCCGCGCCAGCCTGCCGGTCTACAGGAGCGTCTCCCTGTTCGGCCGCGTCGAAAACGTCTTCGACAACCGCCTCCCCACCGCCGCCGGCTACAACGCCCTCGGCCGCGGCGCCTTCGCGGGCCTCAGAGTGAGCTACTGATGCACCAGAACCCCTCCACTTGGTCCTCCCCGTTTTCCCCTGAGCTTGTCGAAGGGGCAAATGGGGAGGTGGCCCGCCGCAGGCGGGTCGGAGGGGTTCGCTCCCTGCTCCCCCTCCTCTTCAGAGGAGGGGGGCGGGGGGTGGTGCTGGCCGCATGCGCAGCGCTCACCGCCTGCTCCCCCCAGCCCAAAAGCGAATCCAAGCGCGACACCACCCACTACCTCCCCACCATCGTCAGCCTGAACCCCTGCGCCGACGCCATCCTCGCCGAAGTCACCCGGCGGCCCGGCCAGCTCCTCGCCCTCTCGCACTACAGCGCCGACCCGCGCGCCGCCTCGATGGACGCGGCCAAGGCAGCACAATACCCCAAGACCCGCGGCACGCTCGAGGAAGTGCTCGCCCTCCATCCCGATGTCGTGGTCGATGGCACCTTCATCCCCCCCGCCACCGCCAAGGCCTACGAGCGCCTCGGCCTCCGCCTCGAAACGCTCGGCATCGCCAGCACTGTCGAGGAAAGCCGCGCCCAGATCCGTGCATTGGCCGCGCTCGCCGGCAACCCCGCCAAAGGCGAAGCGCTGATCAAGCGCATCGATACCGCGCTCGCCGCCGCCGCCCCCGCCGATCGCGCAACAATCCCTGCCCTGGTGTGGGAGCCCGGCGGCATCGTCCCCGGCGACAGCACTCTGATCGCCGAGCTCCTGCGCCGCACCGGCTTCACCAATTTCGCCGCCGCGCGCGGCCTCGGCCAGGCCGACCAGCTCCCCCTC
The DNA here is from genome assembly GCF_001296055.1 of Novosphingobium sp. AAP93. NCBI lineage: Bacteria > Pseudomonadati > Pseudomonadota > Alphaproteobacteria > Sphingomonadales > Sphingomonadaceae > Novosphingobium > Novosphingobium sp. AAP93. The sequence goes on along the minus strand of NZ_LJHZ01000010.1, from coordinate 8,590 downwards.
GAACGCGTCCTCGCCGATCCCCCGCGCGTGATCCTTGCCGCCGGCTCCGACCGCGCGCTCCAGCATCCCGCACTCACCCACCTCAAGGCCACCACCCGCGCCCCGCTCGATCCGCGCCTGCTCTACTGCGCCGGCCCCACCATCATCCCCGCCGCCAAGCGCCTCGCCGAAGTGCGGCGGACTCTTTCTCCCCTCCCGCTTGCGGGAGGGGCTGGGGGAGGGCATGTCGCGGCCACACGGATGGCGAGCAAATGACCCGCCCCATCCCCTTCCTCGTCGCAGCGCTCGCCATCGCCATCCCCCTGTCGCTCCTCGCCGGACAAGTCTGGCTGAACCCCTTCGCGCCCCAGGCGCCCAACGCCATCACCATCCTCGCGCAGCTGCGCGCGCCCCGCGCCGCACTGGCCCTCATCATCGGCGCCGGCCTCGGCGGGGCAGGGGCCGCGATGCAGGGCTACTTGCGCAATCCGCTGGCAGACCCCGGCCTGTTCGGCGTCGCCCCCACCGCCGCGTTCGGTGCGGTGCTGAGCCTCGCGCTCGGCCTCGGCGTACTGCTCCCCGTCGCTGCCTTGCTAGGCGCCGCACTCGCCATGGCCGCACTCGCGCTGATCGCGGGCAATGCGTCCAGCCCCAACAGCACCACCCTGTTCGCGCTCGCCGGGCTCATGCTGGCCAGCCTGTCCGGCGCGCTCACCAGCCTGGTCATCAGCCTCGCGCCCAATCCCTTCGCGCTCAGCGAGATCGTCACCTGGCTCATGGGCAGCCTCGAAAGCCGCAGCTGGCACGATGTGGCGCTCGCCGCGCCCCCGACCGCGCTTGGCCTCGTGCTCCTCGCCCGCGCCGCCCCCGCGCTCGATGCATTGACCCTCGGCGAGGAAACCGCCCGCTCGCTCGGCGTGGACCCCGTCCGCCTGCTCTGGCTCATGGTCCTCGGCACCGGCCTCGTCGTGGGCGCTGGGGTCGCCGCCGCCGGGATCATCGGCTTCGTCGGTCTCGTCGTCCCGCACCTGCTGCGCCCCTATACCGACCAGCGCCCCTCCAGCCTGATCCTCCCCAGCGCGCTGGGCGGCGCGCTCCTCCTGCTCCTCGCCGATTGCCTCTGCCGCCTGCTCCCCCTCGCAGGCGGTGAACTGCGCATCGGCATCGCGCTGAGCCTCATCGGCGCGCCGTTCTTCCTGCGCCTGCTCCTTCAGCTCAGGAGCGAGCTGGCATGAACCTGTCAGCTCATAGCCTCACTGTCCCCGGCCGCCTGACGGACATTTCCCTCTCCCTCCGCCCCGGCGAACTCACCGCGATCTGCGGCCCCAACGGCGCGGGCAAGACCACCCTCCTGCGCGCGCTCGCCGGTCTCGAACCCGGCCCTGTCTCGCTCGGCGAAACTCCGCTCGCCGATCTCCCCCCGCGCCGCCGCGCGCAGGATATCGGCTACCTCGCCCAGCACGCACAGCCCGCCTGGAACCTCACCGCCGAGGCGCTCGTCCGCCTCGGCCGCCTGCCGCACCGCAGCTCCCGCGCCGAAGACGAAGTGGCTGCGCAATCCGCCCTCGCAGCCCTCGATTGCGCTCACCTCGCCCAGCGCGGCATCCACACCCTCTCCGGCGGCGAACGCGCCCGCGTCCTCCTCGCCCGCGTCCTTGCCGGCCAGCCGCGCTGGATCCTCGCCGACGAACCCCTCGCCAGCCTCGACCTCGCCCACACCGCCGCGCTGCTCCGCCATTTCCGTCAGCTCGCCGATCAGGCCAAAGGTCCGGGATGCGGAGTCGTCCTCGTCGTCCACAGCCTCGCCCACGCGATGAACCACGCCGACCGTGTCATCGTCCTCGACAACGGCCACCTCGCCGCCGACGGCCCGCCGCAAGTCGCTCTCTCCGAAGAAGTGATCGAACACGTCTGGCGCGTCCGCGCCCAGTGGACCGGCCCCGCAGCCGCCCGCGCGCTCTCCCTCTAAAGCAAGATCCTCCCCATTTTTCCCTGAGCCTGTCGAAGGGACAAATGGGGAGGTGGCAGCCCGCAGGGCTGACGGAGGGGTTCTTTCTTCCCCTCCCGCCACCTTGCGCATTACTGCCCAGCCACCCACCTGTCGCAAAACCTCCGCGCGCCTCTTGCCGGAATCGAACAAATCTGGAACAAACCGGCCCCATGTCCCTCAGCACCATTTCCATTCGCGGCGCGCGTGAGCACAATCTCAAGGGGATCGACGTCGATTTGCCCAGAGACAGCCTGATCGTCATCACCGGCCTCTCCGGCTCGGGCAAATCGAGCCTCGCGTTCGATACGATCTACGCCGAAGGCCAGCGCCGCTATGTCGAGAGCCTCTCGGCCTATGCGCGCCAGTTCCTCGAGATGATGCAGAAGCCCGATGTCGAGCATATCGACGGGCTCAGCCCCGCGATCTCGATCGAGCAGAAGACCACCAGCCGCAACCCGCGCTCCACCGTCGCCACCGTCACCGAGATCTACGACTACATGCGCCTGCTCTGGGCGCGCGTCGGCATTCCCTATTCGCCCGCCACGGGCCTGCCCATCGCGGCGCAGACGGTCACCCAGATGGTCGACCGCGTCCTCGCCCTGCCGGAAGGCACCCGCGCCTATCTGCTCGCCCCCGTCGTGCGCGGCCGCAAGGGTGAGTACCGCAAGGAACTCGCCGAATGGCAGCGCGCCGGCTACACCCGCGTGCGCATCAACGGCGATCTCATGGCCATCGAGGACGCCCCCGCGCTCGACAAGAAATTGAAGCACGACATCGAAGTCGTGGTCGACCGCATCGCGGTGAAGCAGAGCGACGAAGGCTTCCGCACCCGCCTGGCGGACAGCTTCGAGCAGGCGCTCAAGCTCGCCGACGGCCTCGTCTACCTCGATCTGGCCGACACCACGGTCGAGGCGGTGAGCGCCGGCAAAGCCCCCTCCTCTTCAGAGGAGGGGGTTGGGGGTGGTGGCGGCTCCAAAAAGGCCGGCATGAAGAAGACCGGTCTTCCCGCCAACCGCATCGTCTTCAGCGAAAAGTTCGCCTGCCCCGTCAGCGGCTTCACCATCGAGTCCATCGAACCCCGCCTGTTCAGCTTCAACGCCCCGCAAGGCGCATGCCCCGCCTGCGACGGCCTCGGCGAAAAGCTGCTGTTCGATCCGCAGCTCGTCGTGCCGAACGAGAACCTCAGCCTCAAGCAGGGCGCGGTCGTGCCGTGGGCCAAGTCCAACCCGCCGTCACCCTATTACATGCAGGTCCTCGCCAGCCTCGCCGCGCATTTCGGCTTCAGCCTTGAAACGCCGTGGGAAAAGCTGCCGGGCGAGGTCAAGGTCGTCATCCTCTATGGCACCGCCGGCAAGGCCGTCCCGCTCACCTTCATCGACGGCAAGAAGAGCTACACCGTCCAGAAGAGCTTCGAAGGCGTCATCGGCAACCTCAACCGCCGCATGCTGCAGACCGAAAGCGCGTGGATGCGCGAAGAGCTCGGCAAGTTCCAGACCGCGCAGCCTTGCGAGACCTGCCAGGGCGCCCGCCTCAAGCCCGAGGCGCTCAGCGTCAAGGTCGCGCAGGCGGACATCTCCAGCGTCACCCGCCTCTCGGTCGCCGCCGCCGTCGAATGGTTTGCCAATCTGGACGCGCAGCTCACCCCGCAGCAGAGCCAGATCGCCCGCGCCATTCTCAAGGAAATCAACGAGCGCCTTGGATTCCTGAACAACGTCGGCCTCGATTATCTGAACCTCGACCGGACTTCAGGTACGCTTTCGGGCGGCGAGTCCCAGCGCATCCGCCTCGCCAGCCAGATCGGCTCCGGCCTCTCCGGCGTGCTCTACGTGCTCGACGAGCCCTCCATCGGCCTCCACCAGCGCGACAACGACCGCCTCCTCGAAACGCTCAAGCGCCTCCGCGATCTCGGCAACACCGTGATCGTCGTCGAGCACGATGAAGACGCGATCCGCACCGCCGATCATATCGTCGATCTCGGCCCCGGTGCCGGCGTCCACGGCGGCGAGATCGTCGCGCAGGGGAGCCTCGCCGAGATCCTCGGCAACGCGAACAGCCTCACCGGCCAATACCTCACCGGCGCGCGCCGCATCGAAGTGCCGGCCAAGCGCCGCAAGGGCAATGGCCTCAAGATCACCGTCGAAGGCGCCCGTGCCAACAACCTGCGCGATGTCACCGCCTCCATCCCGCTGGGCACCTTCACCTGCATCACCGGCGTCTCCGGCTCGGGCAAAAGCTCCTTCACCATCGACACGCTCCACGCCGTCGCCGCGCGCACCTTGAACGGGGCCCGCGTCATCGCCGGTGCGCATGACAAGGTCACCGGCCTCGAACATTGCGACAAGGTGATCGAGATCGACCAGTCCCCCATCGGCCGCACCCCGCGCTCCAACCCCGCGACCTACACCGGCGCCTTCACCCTGATCCGTGATTGGTTCGCCGGCCTCCCCGAATCCGCCGCCCGCGGCTACAAGCCCGGCCGCTTCAGCTTCAACGTCAAGGGCGGCCGCTGCGAGAAGTGCCAGGGCGACGGGCTCATCAAGATCGAGATGCACTTCCTGCCCGATGTCTACGTCACCTGCGAGGAGTGCGAAGGCCGCCGCTACAACCGCGAAACGCTCGAGGTGAAGTTCAAGGGCCTCTCCATCGCCGATGTGCTCGACATGACGATCGAGGACGCCGAGGAATTCTTCAAGGCCGTCCCCCCCATCCGCGACCGCATGCACATGCTCAACGAAGTCGGCCTCGGCTACGTCAAGGTCGGCCAGCAGGCCACTACCCTCTCCGGGGGCGAGGCGCAGCGCGTCAAGCTCGCCAAGGAACTCGCCCGCCGCTCCACCGGGCAGACGCTCTACATCCTCGACGAGCCGACCACCGGCCTCCACTTCGAAGACGTGCGCAAGCTCCTCGAAGTCCTCCACCGCCTCGTCGATCAGGGCAACAGCGTCGTCGTCATCGAACACAACCTCGATGTCATCAAGACGGCCGACTGGCTGCTCGATCTCGGCCCTGAAGGCGGGGTGCGCGGCGGCGAACTCGTGGCGGAAGGCACCCCCGAACAGGTCGCCAAGAACCCCCGCAGCTTCACCGGCCACTACCTGAAGCCGCTCCTCACCCGCTAAGCCCAAAAGCCCTCTCCCCCTTGGGGGAGAGGGTTGGGTGAGGGGGTTTTCAGCGCGTGCCCCCAAGCAACAATACGTCACCCCGCAGCAACGCACCCCCGCCGCCCTCCTGCTAAGCGCCGCGCAGTCGCAACCCCGCTCCGCAAGACGCAACCGTCAGGACCCGGCCCCATGAACACCGCCCCCCGCGCCGCACTCGCCGCCGCGCTCACCCTCTTCGCCGCCCCGGCCTACGCCCAGACCGCGCCCGCCGCGCTCCCGTCCCAGCAGCGCCCCATGGGCCCGCCGCCCACCCCCACGTGGAGCCTCACCGTCGGCGTCGCCCCCATCCTTGCTCCCGCCTGGCAGGGCTCGCGCGATTATGCGCTCTCGGTCTTCCCGGACATCCGCGTCACCTACAAGGATGTCGCCTTCGCCTCGGTGCAGGAAGGCTTCGGCTGGAACGCGATCAACCGCGACGGCTGGAAGATCGGCCCCATCGCCCGCCTGCGCTTCGGCCGGCGCGAGAGCACCGGCGGCTCGCCCTTCCTCATCACCGGCGGCAGCGACGCGCTGCGCGGCTTCGGCAACATCCCCCTCGCGGTCGAGTTCGGCGGCTTCGCGCAGTATAGCCCGACCCGCCGCCTCGCCTTGCGCGCCGAAGTCCGTCGCGGCACCGGCGGGCACGAGGGCGTCGTCGCCGAACCCTCGATCCGCTTCGCCGACCGCGCCGGGCCTTTCCGCTATTCGCTCGCCCTGCGCAGCACCTTCGCCAGCGCGCGCTACACCCAGGTCTACTTCGGCGTGAGCCCCGAGCAGGCCGCCCGCGCCGGCCTCCCCGCCTACCGCACCGATGGCGGCCTCGTCTCCGCCGGTGTCGGCGGCACGCTCACCCGCCCGCTGGGCAAGCGCGGCCAGCACGGCGCCATCACCCTCCTCGCCGGGTACGACCGCCTCGGCAACGCCGCCGCCGACAGCACCCTCATCCGCGAGCGCGGCCGCCGCGACCAGTTCACCCTCGGCCTCTCCTACGGCTACCGCTTCACCTGGAAATGACCGCCATTCCTCCCCATTTTTCCCTGAGCCTGTCGAAGGGGCAAATGGGGAGGTGGCCCGCTCGCTCATCCTGAGCTTGTCGAAGGAAGGCGGGCCGGAGGGGCCATTCCTCCCTGGCACGGGGAGGGGGACCACGAAGTGGTGGAGGGGCACCCTCGGGAGCACAGAACGGCCACCCTCCCGCACCCCCGCGAAGGCGGGGGCCTCAGCCCGCTAGGCACACGCCAAAGGGAAAGAAAGCCTCCCGCTCATCCTGAGCTTGTCGAAAGACGGGCAAGGGCCACAGCACTTGCATCCCGGGAGTTTGGGGGGTGATGCACTTCTCAACCCAACCCCACCTGTCATCGTAACCACGGCCCTACGCACTGGTCTTTCGTCTAGCTTCATGTCAGTATGACATGGTCTGGATCGAAGGTAGAATGATCAAGGCGGAGCAGTACGAGGGTCGCAATGTCTGGCGCTGGGATTACCTTTGACGACGATGACCAAGTGGCATCGCGTGACGAATACGAGATCGCTCTATCTGAGGGTGTTGAAGATGAATCTCTTCTCGAACCGGAGGGCGCGAGACGTTTCTCTATAACCAGCTATGGAGCGGACTACACTGTCGACTCCCTCGTGAAAAGGATGAGAGGTGGTGCGTTTACCATTCCATCCTTTCAACGCCGCTTTGTTTGGTCTCAGAAGCACGGATCTAGATTCATTGAATCTTTGCTTATGGGTTTGCCAATTCCAAGTATTTTTCTTTACAAAGAATCGGAAACCAATCAGCATTTAGTCATTGATGGCCAGCAGAGACTTCGGACACTTCAGGCATTTTACGACGGAACTTTTGGTGAAAAGAAGTTCCGGTTGCTTGGTGTGCGGGAGCCATGGAATAATAAGTCATATGACGAATTGGACACATCGGACCAATTAAAGATAGATGATTCTATAGTTCATGCAATTATCTTCCGACAAGACAGTCCTATGGATGTTTTGGACAGTATTTATTATGTTTTTGAAAGGATAAACTCTGGCGGAATTAGGCTTTCCCCCCAGGAAATTCGTAATTGTATTAGCGCGGGTCGTTTCATAGATCTCGTGAAGCGCCTCAATGAATACAATGATTGGCGCAATATATTTGGTCCTTTAAATAAGAGAGCAAAAGATGAGGAATTAATAATACGTTTTTTTGCAATGCTGAGGGATGGCGATAATTATTACAAGCCAATGGCGAAGTTTCTTAATGATAAATCGGCTCAATTTAATAAGTTATCACAAATCGAACTCCAGGATATGGGGGCTACATTTAGGAAGGCTTCCTCGCTTGTTTGGGAGGCTCTTGGTCCTGCTGCTTTCCGTCCAAATGGGCCGTTGAATGCAGCGGTGTTCGACTCTGTTTTCCCTGCAATCGGTGCGCGATTAACTTCACTTAATGTGCAGGTGTTAAGGTTGGCATATGATGAACTCACAAATAATCGAGATTACATGAGATATTGTGAGCGTGCTACTTCGGATGAGGATGCTGTCCGTGCACGACGCAGGATCGTAAATGAAACCTTCGCAAGGTATTGAATCTCATGAGGTTAGAGATATTTAACCGCGAAAATGCGATAGATATCTATCTCAAGAGAATTGTTAAAAATGATGTTCCGGAAGATTTGCAGAGTGAGCTTCGAGTTTATGCGGTAGTTCAAATTTGCGGTTATATTGAGCGATCCATGGAGGTTATCATTCTGGATAGACTTCAGGCCCGAGGTCATCCGCGCTTGTTGGAGTTTGTAAAGTCCCACTTCAAAATAGGAATTAACTTTAAATGCCCTGCCATAAAATCACTTCTCGAAAGATTTGATCTGAAGTGGGCTCGTTCATTCCAAGACTTTCTCGATGACCATGATGAGGTTGTTGAAGCGATTGGTTCAGCTTATACACTCCGTAATCAGGCCGCACATGGGAATGCACCTTCGGTTGGTATAGTCAGAGTCCGAGAATTATTTGATAACGCAAAGATCGTTATTCAAGCTGTTATTGATGCAACGAATTAGAAAATATTTTATCATTATATGATTTATCTATGATTTTTCATATATTTCACATGATGTCATCGGAATCTTATCGACGGTCACAGTGATTTGATCACTTCTAATTTGTGTCGCTGCTAGCGACGTTGCTTTCCCCTGTCCTACACACCCCCATCCATGCCATACCCACGTTCCCTCTATGTTCCGCAGGGAGTCGCACGGCATGAACCAGCACAGCAGCAGCACCTTTGGCCGCGGGTGGATCCCCATGGAGCGGGATATCGGCCTCCCCGATGATCATGATCCCTTCGCGCACCGCCGGGCGGGTGGTGGTCCGGTCCTGAGCGCGGATGGGCTGACCGAATATGTCTACGATGACGAGGCTTACGGCACCTCTCCCCTCCCGCCTGCGGGAGGGGCTGGGGGAGGGCGTGTTGACGAACGCACAGCCTGTCCCGGACACA
>NZ_LJHZ01000001.1:0-93264 GCF_001296055.1 Novosphingobium sp. AAP93 | reverse complement strand
CATAGCTCCCTCCTCGCGCCTCGCGCTGGGCCAAAATCGGCTCCGTCACGGTGAGCCAGATTGGTCGGAAAGTGCTCTAGATAGCGATGCCCTCGGCTTCGAAGTAGGCGATCACCGGGGCCAGCGCGTCCCGGTGCGCCTTCCAGCGCGCGACCGAATCCTTGTACATCGGCCGCCGCACCTGCTGCGCGCTGGGGGTCGAGACGGGCGCGGTGTTGCGGTGGAAGTCGAGGCAGGCTTCGTCCCACGCCAGCCCGCAGTGCGCGAGCAGACGCCGCGTCTGGCCCTCCTGATCGGCGACCAGATCCTCATAGCCCAGCTCGAGAATGCGCCCCGGCAGCGCCTCGCGCCAGAAGGCCATCAGGCTGTCGAACCGCACGTAGTAACGCGCGATATCCATCAGATCGTAGCTGTAGTCGTAATAGCGCGAGGAGATCGCGAAGAGATTGCGGAAATTCGCCAGCACCGTATCGAGCGGATGGCGCCTGAGGCACACGATCCGCGCTTCCGGCAATGCGCACGCGATGAAGCCGGCGTACTGGAAATTGCCCGGAAACTTGTCGGTAAACCGCCCCTCGCGCGCCCCGGCATGAGTGCGTGCCCGCGCCATGTAATCGCGCCCGATCGCGCTGAGATCAGCCCCGGCGGCCGCTTCGATGGTCTCCACATCCAGCACCGTCCGGCTGCGCGTTCCCGAGGCCATCTTCACCGCGAGCGGCATTGCCTGCAATTCGCCCGCGCTCCACACCTCGGGGTGCGAGGACAGGATGCGGTCGACCAGCGTCGTCCCGGTACGCGGCATGCCGATCACGAAAATCGGTGCATCCTGCGGCGCTCCTTGCACCGGGGCGGCAGCCACGTGCGGCCAGACCCGCTCGATGGCATCGAAATTCGCCGCATCGCGCGCGAACGTATATGGCAGGCGCGCCCGGTGCTGGGCATTGGCGGCGGACAGGCGGGCGAAGGCGGCCTGCTGCTCGCCCAGATCTTCGAGCTCCTTCGCCAGCGCATAACCGATCAGCAGCCGCGCATCGCTCGCAGCGGCCCGCCCCAGCGCCGCTTCCAACCTAGCCACATGATTGCTCTCAGGCGTCTGCTTCCTGAGGCCCGCGAGCAGGTGATGCCCGCGCGCATAATCGGGATCGATAGCCAGCAAGGCCTCTGCCGCCGCCTCCGCTCCCGCAATGTCACCGATGAAATTGAGTGCCGCCGCCAGATTGTAGTGGAACGAGACATTGCCCGGCGCGAGCCGCACCGCCTCGCGAAAGTGCGGCACCGAAGCGGCATGTTCGCCGAGCCGCGCATAGACGCAGCCCATCGTATCGCGGCCCAGCGCATCCTCCGGCAGCGCTTGCTCGGCTGCCGCCAATGTCGCCGCAGCCGCGCCGTCCTGCCGCAGCATGATCTGCAGCCGCGCCAGCTGCGCCCGGAAGCTGCCGCGCGGCTCAAGCTCCACGGCCTGCGCCACATCGGCAATCCCGGCGCTCACTCGCCCTGCTTCCGCCCGCGCCATGCCAAGCAGGAACCGCGCCTCCGCATCATCGGGAAAGGCTGCGACCGCGCTCGCCGCAAGCTGCTCCGCCGCGCCCAGATCACCCCGGCTCATCGCCCGGCGGACAGCGGCAATCCGGGCCGGTTCAGCGCTCACGCTTCGGTCTTCACGCTTTGGTCTTCACGCTTTGGTCTTCACTGGGCGGTGGACGCGCCCTTGCGCTTCTCCACCATCGCGATCAGCGGCTTGAACGGAAACACGAACTGCTCCCAGATCGTCAGCCGGCGCCGGTCGTCCTGCCCCACCAGAATGCCTTCGCCTTCCTTGTAGGTGCCAAACATCCGGTCGATCAGGATCAGCGAATTGCCATAATTGCAGCGCGTGTTCTCATAGCCCACCGAGTGGTGGAAGCTGTGGTGGCGGATCGTCGTGAAGAAGAAGCTGTAAAACAGCGGCGGGTCGCTCTTCACATTGGCATGGGCGTACGTCGCCACAGCATTGGTCACCGCAAAGGCGCAGAGATAGGCTGCGGGCGAAACATCGAGCAGCGCGACAATCCCGAGGCTGATCAGGAACAGCTCGATCGGATTGCCGACCGCGCCCTTCATCGCGTTGAGCTGGGTGATGTGGTGATGCGGCGCGTGGGTCAGCCAGAACGGCTCCCAGTTGTGCATCAGCCGGTGCATCCAGTACTGGCCGAACTCCCAAAGGAACACGACGAGCGCCACTTGCGCGAGGAACGGCATTGCCGTCACCCACGGCGTGGTGATGCCCCAGGCTTCCTTCAGCGCATGAAGCGGCGCCTCGGACAGGATATAGGCCATGCGCGAGATGACCGTGTTGATCAGCACGAAGTAGAACAGATCGGTGAAGAACTCCTGCCGGTTGATCCGCCAGCCCTCATGCCGCTCGAACACCAGCTCCAGCCCCAGCACGAAGGCCGTCACCACGCTGTTGACCACGAGCAGGGTCCACGGGTTCGCGACGAGGCTTTCCGGCGCCCACGCCCAGAATGCCACCACTGCCGCCACTGTCGCGGGCGGGATGCAATCGACCGCCAGCCTCTTGATGCCCGAACTCATGACGCACCACTCCTCACCTGTGGTTTTTCACGTTGCTGCCCTGCAACTTGTCTTATTGCTGCAGAATTGCGCAATCGGGGGCGAGGATCAACCCCGCCCCCTTTTGTGCAGTCACCCTCTTCCCAAGCTCAGTACTTCACGCGCAACTCCAGACCGAAAGTGCGCGGCGTGATCACCGTGTTGCGCAAGTAGCGCAGGCGGACGCCATCGTTCAGCCCGACGCGCGACCGGTCGTTGGACACCGCCGTCACCGCGTACTTGTTGAAGATGTTGTTCGCGAACAGGCCCACCGTGAACGTGTCATTCTGCCAGCTGAGCGAGGCGCGGTGCAGCACGAAGCCCGGCAGCTTGTCGCCAAAGGCGCGGTCCCAACCAAGGCGCGTCACCACATCGCCGCGATAGGTAGCGGTCCAGTCGGCCGTCAGATCGCCACCGAACGCAGGCTTGGTGTAGTTGATGCCGAGGCTGCCGCTGTTGCGCGTCGATCCGGGCAAACGATCGCCCTTGAGCGCATTGATCCGGGCCGGCGAACTCGGATAGACACCCGCCGGATCGTTGACCGGGATAAGCCCGACAACATCTTCGGTCAGCCGTGCGTTGGTGTAGGAATACGTCCCCTGGATCGACAGCCCATCGATCGGCCGCAGCTGGAACGACGCGTCGAAGCCGTCCGACTTGCCCTTGCCGCCATTGACAGTGATGCCGACGATGCCGTTGACGGTTGCCGAGGCCAGCTGGATGCCGTCCCAGCTGATCGTGAACGCGTTCAGGTTGAAGGTCAGCTTGCGGTCGAAAAGCTCGGCGCGAATACCGACTTCGAGGTTCTTGGTGCTGTCCGGGCCATACTGCTGCTCGTTCGGCAGCGCGCAAACGTTCTGGAATGGCGGCGGCTTGAGCGGGAAGATGCAAGGCGCGACCGTGTTCGGTCCGCCGATGCGATAGCCCTTGCTGTAGGTCACGTAGACCATGACACCGGGCGTGAACTTGTACGAGGTGTTGAACTTCCACACCCCGCCGCTTTGACCTGCCTGACCGCCCGCAGGGTCTGCATCATAGGGGCTGAGCGGATCGCCGAGCAGCGGTACGACCGCACGTCCGGAAACCTGTGAAGTGTAGCTGAAATAGCGGCCGCCAGCCGTGACTTGCCATTCCGGCGTGATCTTGAACGTGCCCTCGCCGAAAACCGCCTTCTCGATCACCTTGGCGCGGTTGTAGGACACATATTCGAGCTCCAGGGGGTTGGTCGCCAGATCGACGCCCGGCAATCCGGGCACGCGCTCACGGTAATCCGCCTGCAGCTTCTGCTGGTTGAAGAAGCCGCCGAGCACCCAGCTGAACGGCCCGCCGTGGGTAGAGACGAAGCGGATTTCCTGGTTGAACTGTTTGCGTGTGTTTTCGCTCTCGTTGAAGCTGGTGAACGCTGGGAACAACTCGTAATCATAGTCCAGATCAAGCAGCAGGTCGGTGTTGTCGCCGACCCGCTTGTTGTTGACCTTGGTATAGGCGGTCGTCGCTACGAGATCGAAGATATCGGCGACATTGGCATTGATTTCCATGCTGGCGAGGTGCGCATTGCGGTTCACCGGCTCGGCATAACGCGCCGCGCTTTCATACCTGCCGGTGCCGAACACGAAATCGCTGTTGTACTGCCCGCCGCCGGTCTTCGTGCGCTGGAAGGCGTAGGTGAAGTCAACCGACAGATCCGGCGTGATCTGGAACAACAGTTGGTTGCGGGTCGTGAAGGTCTTCTCGAAGTTGAGATCTTTGCGGGTAGTTAGATTGGCGTCAGCAAACGCCTGCGTGATCGGCGGAGAACCCGGCTCCTGCGGGAGTGAGACGCCCGGTGTCTTCACTATGCGCGTGTAATCGATGAAGCCGGGATCGTAGTAGTATCCCGTCACCGAACGGAACGCGATGCGGTCCTTGACGATCGGAATGTTGATCACTCCGTCGACCTGATAGCCGACTTTCGAGGCCTCGTTCTTGCCATAGACGCGTCCGTGCCACTCCGCCGACCACTTGTTCGTGTCAGGCCGGTTGGGGATGTTGCGGATCGCACCGGCCAGCGTGCCAAGGCCGTAGAGCGTGCCTTGCGGGCCAAGCAGCGTCTCGACGCGGGCGATGTCGAGCATCTTGAAGTCATAGTAGATCGGGACTTCGCCGAGGTAGACGCCCAATGCGTTGTCATAGCTGTTGCCGGTCGCGTCGGTATCCGAGGCGTTGAGGCCGCGCAGCACGATCGTGCCGGTCGAGCCCGGGCCAGTGTCGGCAATCGTCACGCCCGGCGTGAAGTCGGCAATATCGCGGATGTCATCAATGCGTTGACGGGCGAGCTGGTCGCCGCCGAGCGCGGTGATGTTGATCGGCACGTCCTGCAGCGAAGTTGCGCGCCGCGTCGCGGTCACCACGATGGCGCTGTTGTCTTCGACGGCCGAGGCCTGTGGTGCGTCGCTCGCCGGGGCCGGAGCCGTCTGTGCGAAAGCGGGAAATGCGGTGCTGCCCATGAGGATCGTCGCACCGTACAGGGCCTTTTTGGCCAGCGTTGTCTTATAGGTTTTCTTGGTCACTCGAGCCCCCGCGTTGACTGCGTGAAAGCCTTTTCGAAGTGACATCCAGTCCCTGATTTCCCCCTTGTTGCCGGGGAGCGCCGCCCCTTGTGGAACTGGCGCCATGTCAATCCCTCAATCTGCCTCCGAAGAGGCGCCCCAACTCGCAGCTTCACCAGATGACCAAAGAGGCAATTCCACCCGAACCGCCGATCATCCAGCAAATCATGACAAACCGGTGCCAGGCGATTTCAGAACCACCTGCCGAATTCGCACGACACCACACTGCACGAATACCATTCATGCAGCTTAACGTCGTCAAGCAATACTATTGCCTGACCCAAAGTGTTATTGTTGGCGCCGCAATGGACCAGCTCCTTTGCGACATTTCAGTTACGCTATCGATATTACATAACAGGTCAAGCGTAATAATTCCCGGCAACTCCGGTATTATCCGATCCTCGCTGCAGTGCGGAAATCCTTGATTTTTCCGGACCGGATGGCTCACCAAGCAGCCGCGAGATCGCACACCCGGTTCGCTGCAGCGTTGCATCGAATCAACAGAAAGCCACAGTTTATGGGGCCCGATTCGCAGCCTCCACAGGGCATCGGCCCAAGGTGGTATTACGTTTTTTCCGGAACGTAACATTTTGCCGTGGACAAGCAGATTGTTTCTCGCAATGCTGCACTGCGAAAGGAGACAGAATCGTGTCAGCCACCTCTCCCACCAGGAAAACCCGAGGGATCACCGGTTCGCTCCTCGCTGCGGCCCTTGTCGCCACGCTCGCCCTCACGGGGTGTTCCGGCGGAGGCGGCGCTCCCACTGAAAAGAAATCCGAATTCAGCATCGGCTGGTCGATCTATGCCGGCTGGATGCCGTGGCCTTATGCCCAGCAAGCCGGCATCGTGAAGAAGTGGGAAGACAAGTACCACCTCAAGATCAAGATCGTGCAGGTCAACGACTACGTCGAATCGATCAACCAGTACACCGCCGGCAAGCTCGACGGCGTCACCCTCGCCAACATGGACGCGCTGACGATCCCGGCTGCGGGCGGCAAGGACACCACGGCGGTCATTCTCGGCGACTATTCCAACGGCAACGACGGCGTGCTGCTAAAGGGCGCCGCGGACCTTTCCGCACTCAAGGACCGCTCGGTCAATCTGGTCGAGCTCTCGGTCTCGCACTACCTTCTGGCGCGCGCGCTCGAAAAGGCAGGCATGGGCATGACCGACGTGAAGACGGTCAACACGGCCGATGCGGACATCGTCGGCGCCTTCGCCAGCCCCGATGTCACCGCCGCCGTGGCCTGGAACCCGCAGCTTTCGGTGATGCGCGCGCAGCCCGGCGTCACGCAGGTCTTTTCCTCGGCCGATATTCCGGGCGAGATCCTCGACCTGCTCGTTGTCGATACCGCCACGCTCAAGGCCAATCCCGATCTCGGCAAGGCGCTCGCGGGCATCTGGTACGATACCGTCCAGCTGATGATGAAGCAGGATGCGGACGGCAAGGCCGCGCGCGCCGCGATGGCCAAGCTGGCAGGGGCCGCGCCCGAAACCTTCGACAGCCAGCTCAAGACGACCTTCCTCTACACCGACCCCAAGGCCGCCGTCGCCGCCACGCAGTCGCCCGCGCTCGTCACCACGATGACCCGCGTGCGCGATTTCAGCTTCGCGCGCGGTCTGTTCAAGGGCGCGGCAACGGCGGACGCTGTCGGCATCGCCTTCCCCGGCGGCAAGACACTCGGCGACAAGAACCACGTCACCCTGCGCTTCGACGACAGCTTCATGAAGCTCGCCGCCGACGGGAAAATCTGAGCCGATGCGGCTGATCAACCGCCACTTCTCCAAACGGGACCGCCTGATCGCAGGCGGCGCACCGATCGTGCTGCTCCTCGTGATCTACCTGATCATGGCGGCAGCGCGGCACGCGGCGAACCCGTCGGACAAGATCCTCCCCCTCCCCGGCGGCATGTTCACGGCGATGGTCGGCCTCCTCACCACGCCCGATCCGCTTTCCGGCCATCTCGTGTTCTGGGCCGATACGCTCGCCAGCCTCCAGCGCCTCGGCCTCGGCCTTGGCATCGCGACACTTTTCGCGCTCGTCCTCGGCCTTCTCATCGGGGCACTCCCGCCGGTCCGTGCAACGCTGAGCCCGCTGGTGACCGGCATTGCGGTCATCCCGCCGATCGCGCTGCTCCCGATCCTGTTCATCGCGCTGGGGCTGGGTGAGACCTCGAAGGTCGTCCTCATCGCCATCGGCGTCGCGCCGGTGATGATCCGCGACATCGCCGCCCATGTCGGCAGCCTCCCGCGCGAGCAGATCATCAAGGCCGAGACGCTTGGCGCCAATTCATGGCAGATCATCGCCCGCGTAGCGCTCCCCCAAGCGATGCCGCGCCTGCTGCAGGCGATCCGCCTTGCACTCGGCCCGGCGTGGGTATTCCTCATCTCCGCCGAAGCCGTCGCTTCCGACATCGGCCTTGGCTACCGCATCTTCCTCGTCCGCCGCTATCTCTCGATGGACGTGATCATCCCCTACGTCGCGTGGATCGCGCTGCTCGCCATCGTGATGGACGTCGCGCTGAATGCGCTGAGCCGCCGCGCCTTCCCCTGGGCCCATGGAGACGCCCGGTGAACGCGCTGCTCTCGCTACGCAATGTCTGGATCGAATACGGCGACAAGGTCGTGCTCGAAAAGGTCAACCTCGAGGTCGCCGAAGGGGCGTTCCTCTCGATCATCGGCCCTTCCGGCGCGGGCAAGTCGAGCCTGCTGCGCCTGATCCTCGGGCAGGAAGCGCCAACGCGCGGGCAGGTCTTGCTCGACGGGCAGCCGCTCCGCCCCGAATGCGGTCCCGATCGCGGCGTCGTGTTCCAGCGCTATTCGGTCTTCCCGCATATGACGGTGCTCGGCAACGTCACCTTCGGCCTCGAATGCCCCGCCGCGCCCTTCGCCGCGCGCCTGTTCGGCGGCGCCCGCCGGAAGGCGGAAGCCGAAGCGACGCAGATGCTCGAAGCCGTTGGCCTTGGCGACAGCCTCCACCTCTACCCGGCGCAGATGTCGGGGGGCATGCAGCAGCGCCTCGCCATCGCGCAGGCGCTGATCAAGCGCCCGCGCATCCTGCTTCTCGATGAACCCTTCGGCGCGCTCGACCCCGGCATCCGGGCGGACATGCATGGCCTGATCACCCGCTTGTGGCGCGACTATTCGCTCACTGTCGTGATGGTCACGCACGACATCAAGGAAGCCTTCACGCTCGGCACGCGCGTCCTCGCGCTCGACAAGCGCCGCCACGATCCGCACGCGCCACACCGCTACGGCGCGACGGCGGTCTACGACCTGCCCTTGCGCGGTCCTCCGGTCCCGGCGCCGGAACCCGAAACCCAGCCAACACCTGTCGCGGCCACGAATTGAGAGGAATGGCAATGACGCCCACAACCTTCGGCTCAACCCCCGGCCTCGCCCGGCTCAGCATGAGCCTTCCTGCCGAACTGTTCCGCAAGCTCGACATGATGGTGACCGAGCGCCAGCTCCCGTCGCGCTCGCAGCTCATGGCCGAACTGATCCGCCACGCGCTTGCCGCGCACGAGGCGTTCACGCGGCCCGACGAGATGCTCGCCGGCACGATCACGCTGGTCTACCGCGGGGAGCGCGGCCGCGTCCGCCACCAGCTCGCGCAGACGCAGGCGCACTACCTCAAGGAAGTGATCTCCTCGCAGCACGTCTTCCTCGAGGATGACCAGTCGCTCGAAGTGCTGCTCGTCCAGGGCCCCGCTGCCCGCCTCAAGGACCTGTCGGACGCGCTGCGCCGCGTGCGCGGGGTGCAACAGCTCGAACTCGTCACCACCACCGCGCTTCTTCCCCAGCTCTATGAGCCCGAAGCCGATGCGCAGGGAGAAGCCGCATGACTGCTCTCGCCAACCCGAACGCAGCCCGCGATCACGCCCGCGCCCAGGGCGGCACCGTGGTCGAGGCGATGCCGATCCTCCCCCCCGCCGTGCCGGACCTGCCCGAAGGCGTCGACGCGTCCGACCTGCTCTGGGAAGAAACCGTCGCCCCCGGCGGCTATGCCACCCGCCGGCTGCCGCGCGGGAGCCGACTGCGGCTGATCGACACCAAAGGCGATGCCAGCGCCAGCCTGCAGATCTTCAACGCCGAGATGCCGACCGAGCGTTACAGCTTTGCCGACACCGTGAAGATCCAGTGGAACGCCTATCTCGCCGAGGGCAAGTTCCTGCTCTCCGACATGGGCCGTGTCCTGATGAGCATCTTCAAGGACACGACGGGCGGCACGCACGACACCTTCTCCGGCACTTCCAACGCCTACACCAACGCGGCGAAGTATGGCGACGGGCGCAACTCCGGCCAGTTCCCCAACGGGCGCGACCGCTTCCTGCTCGGCGCCGCCAAGCACGGCCTCCAGCGCCGCGACATCCACGCCGCGATCACCCTGTTCAAGGGCGCGAAGATTGGGGATGACGGCACGATCGAACCGCAGATCGGCCCGTTCGAGCCCGGTCGCGAGGTGATCCTGCGCGCTGAAATGGACGTCATCGTGGTCATCGCCAACGTGCCCCACGTGCTTGATCCCCGGCCGGACTACACCGTCACGCCGCTGCGCCTCACCGCCTGGCGCGGACCCGTCGCGGCCGAAGACGATCCCATCCGCACCGCGACGCCGGAGGGTCTTCGGGCTTTCCTCAACGTCGAAGACTACTACCGCCGGTAAGGAGGCAGCCCCATGCAGAACCGCGATCCGCACCATGATGGCCTCCCTGATACCATCGTCCACGACGAGGTTGTCCCCGCCCGCGCGCCCTGGATCCATCACATCAAGAAGGGCCAGACGCTGCGCATCGTCGACCTCGAAGGCAACCAGGCGGTCGACTTCCTGCTCTACAGCGAGGCCGACGATACCGAGCGCTATTCCGCGCAGGACACCGTTGCCGCGCAAGGCAACCTGTTCCTGCGCACCGGCACGGTCCTGCGCTCGAACGAGGGCCGCCCGATGATGACGATCGCCGCCACCACGGTCGAATACCACGACACCATCGGCGGCGCCTGCTCATGCGAATCCAACACGCTGCGCTATGGCCACCACACCAAGGCCCAGCATGCCTGCGTCGAGAACTTCCTCGAAGCCAACCTCACCGAAGGCCGCGGCAAGCGCGATATTGTCGCCAACATCAACTTCTTCATGAACGTGCCGGTGGAAGCAGACGGCGCGCTCGGCATCGTCGACGGCATTTCCGCGCCGGGCCTCACGGTCGATCTCAAGGCCGAGATGGACGTCATCGTCGTCGTCTCGAACTGCCCGCAGATCAACAACCCCTGCAACGGCTTCAACCCGACGCCCGTCCGCATGATCGTCGCCGCATGAGCGCGGCGTTCCCAAATCCTTCTTCTTCCCCTCCCCCGTCCGGGGGAGGCCGGGTGGGGATATCCAGCACTCACCGGACATGCCGTACCCCCTCCCCCAACCCCTCCCCACGGGGAGGGGAGCAGTGAGTCATAGCGAGAACATGAGCTTCGACACCGTCCTCATTGCCAACCGGGGCGCCATCGCCACCCGGATCATCCGCACCTTGCGCCGCATGGGGCTGCGCTCGGTCGCGGTCTATTCGGAGGCAGACGCGGGCTCGCTCCACGTCTCGGAGGCCGATGAGGCGGTCTGCATCGGCGGAGCGCGTCCGTCCGAGAGCTATCTCAACATCGAGGCGATCCTCGCCGCCGCCAAGCAGACCGGCGCGGGCGCGATCCATCCCGGCTACGGTTTTCTTGCCGAGAACACCGACTTCGCCGAAGCCTGCGCCGCCGCCGGGACCGTCTTCATCGGCCCCACGCCCGACAACATCCGCCAGTTCGGCCTCAAGCATAGCGCCCGCTCGCTGGCCAAGGCGCACGGCGTGCCGCTCGCACCCGGTTCGGACCTGCTGACGAGCGAGAAGGACGCGCTCGCCGCCGCCAACGAGATCGGCTTCCCGGTCATGCTCAAGGCGACCGCCGGCGGCGGCGGCATCGGCATGCGCGTGTGCGAAACACAGGCCGATGTGCGCGAAGGCTTCGCGACCGTTGCCCGCCTCGGCCAGAGCAACTTCGGCGATGCCGGCGTTTTCCTCGAACGCTACGTGCGCCATGCGCGCCATGTCGAGGTGCAGATCTTCGGCGACGGACAAGGCCGCGTCGTTGCGCTTGGCGAACGCGACTGCTCGCTCCAGCGCCGCAACCAGAAGGTGGTCGAAGAAGCCCCTGCGCCGCTCCTGCCCGAACAGGTCCGGCAAGATCTCTACGCCGCCGCAGTCCGCCTCGGGCAGGCTGCCCGCTATCGCTCCGCAGGGACGGTCGAGTTCCTCTACGACGCCGAGCGGCAGCAGTTCTACTTCCTCGAAATGAACACCCGCCTGCAGGTCGAGCACGGCGTGACCGAAATGGTCATGGGCCTCGATCTCGTCGAATGGATGGTGCGCGGCGGCGCGGGCGATTTCAGCTTTCTGGACAGCGCCCCCACCACGCCGCAAGGCCATTCGGTGCAGGTCCGCCTCTACGCCGAGGACCCGGCGCTCGATTACCGCCCGACCTCGGGCACGCTGACAGCGGTCGAATTCCCGGCGGACATCCGCACCGAGACGTGGGTCATGGGCGGCAGCGAAGTCAGCGCCTGGTACGATCCGATGCTCGCCAAGCTGATCGTCCACGCGCCCACGCGCGAGGTAGCCGTCACCGCTATGCAGGCAGCGCTCGCTGAAACCCGCATCGACGGCATCGAAACCAACTTGCGCTGGCTGCGCGATGTGGTGCGCACGCCTGCCTTCACCAGCGGCGAAGTCTCCACCCGCGTCCTCGATGCGATTGCATATACCCCCCGCAGCGTCCGCGTCATCAGCGGCGGCACCGCCACGACGGTGCAGGATTGGCCCGGCCGCCAGCGCCTCTGGGCGGTCGGCGTCCCGCCTTCAGGGCCGATGGACGACCAGTCGTTCCGCCTCGGCAACCGCCTGCTCGGCAATCCCGAAGGCACGGCTGGCCTGGAACTTACGCACTCAGGCCCCACCCTCGCCTTCACTGCGCCAGCCAAGGTCGTACTCACCGGGGCGGATTTTGGCGCAACGCTCGACGGCGTCCCCGTCCAGCGCGGTCAGGTCATCGCCATTGCCGCCGGCCAGACGCTTGCACTCGGCCGTGCCCGCGGCGGCGGCATGCGCGGCTACCTGCTCTTCGCGGGCGGCCTCGACATCGCCCCCTATCTCGGCAGCTGCAGCACCTTCGAACTCGGCCAGTTCGGCGGCCACGCCGCGCGGCGCCTTGTCGCGGGCGATGTGCTCCACCTCGGCGATGAGCCCACCGAAGCGCCGCTCGCCGCTACCGCGCTTCCCCCGCTCGGCACCGAATGGACCCTGCGCGTCCTTTACGGTCCCCACGGCGCGCCCGATTTCTTCACCGCCGAAGACATCGACATGATTGTCGCCGCCGAATGGCAGGTGCACTACAATTCCAACCGCACCGGCGTGCGTCTCATCGGCCCCAAGCCGCACTGGGCGCGGAAGGACGGCGGCGAAGCGGGGCTCCACCCCTCCAACATCCACGACAACCCCTACGCCATCGGCGCGGTCGATTTCACCGGTGACATGCCGATCATCCTTGGCCCGGATGGCCCCTCCTTGGGGGGGTTTGTCTGCCCCTTCGTGGTCATCGCGGCCGACCGTTGGAAGCTTGGCCAGCTCGTCCCCGGCGACCGGCTGCGCTTTGCCCCGGTCACCATCGCCGATGCCGCCACAGCCGATGCCGACCAGCAGCGCCTGCTCAGCGACGGCACGCTCCCCGGCCCGGTGCCCGACCGCCCTGTCGCCCATCTTTCCCCGATCCTCGTCGAACTGCCCGAAGCACAAGGCCGCCCCCGCACGAACTACCGCCAGCAGGGTGATCGAAACATCCTCGTCGAATATGGCCCGATCGTCCTCGACATCGAGCTCAGGATCCGCGTCCACGCGCTGATGGTCGAGATGGAGCGAATGGCCCACCCCGGCGTCATCGACGTGGTCCCGGGTATCCGCTCGCTCCAGCTGCATTTCGATGGGAAGGCGCTGGATCAGGCCACCGCGCTCGCCATGCTGATCGACGCGGAAGAACGCCTCGGAGACCTCGGGGACTTCACCATCCCGAGCCGCGTCGTCCACCTGCCGCTGTCATGGCGCGATCCCGCCAAGCTGGAGACCATCCAGAAGTACATGGGCGCCGTCCGCGACGATGCGCCATGGTGCCCGGACAACATCGAATTCATCCGCCGCATCAACGGCCTTCCCGATGTCGCCGCGGTCGAGAACCTGATATACGAGGCCAACTACCTCGTCATGGGCCTCGGCGACGTCTATCTCGGCGCGCCTGTCGCGACCCCGGTCGATCCGCGCCACCGCCTCGTCACCACCAAGTACAACCCGGCGCGCACCTGGACCCCGCCCAATGTCGTCGGCATCGGCGGCGCCTATATGTGCATCTACGGGATGGAAGGCCCGGGCGGTTACCAGCTGTTCGGCCGCACCGTGCAGGTGTGGAACACCTACAAGCAGACGGATGCCTTCACCGAAGGCAAGCCCTGGCTGCTGCGCTTCTTCGACCAGATCCGTTTCTATCCGGTCAGCGCCGAAGAGCTCACCGCATGGCGCCGCGATTTCCCCGCCGGCCGCCGCGCGCTGAAGATCGAGCCGAGCGAATTCCGCCTCGCCGATTACCGCGCATTCCTGGCCGACAACGCCGAGGCCATTGCCGCCTTTGAGGCCAATCGCCAGGCCGCCTTCGACGCCGAACGCGCCGACTGGGAACGCCGCGGCGAGTTCGACCGCGTCAGCAGCCTCACCGAAACCGAAGCCCCTGCCGAAGCGCTCACCGAAATTCCCGACGGCACCGACCTCATCGAAGCCCCCTTCGGCGGCAGCGTGTGGAAGCTCCTCGTCTCCGCGGGCGACGCGGTGAAGGCCGGCGACACCATCGCGGTGATCGAGGCGATGAAGATGGAATGCCCGGTCGAAAGCCCTGGCACCGGCACGATCGAGGCGCTCTACATCAAGGAGAAGCAGTCCCTGCAGCCCGGCTCGCCGATGCTGGCCCTGAGGAGGACGGCATGACCGCTGCCGAGATCGCCGCCGCCGTCCAATCCGGCGCTACGACCGCCGTCCAGCAGGCCGAAGCCGTGCTCGCCCGGATCGCCGCCTATGATGCGGTCCAGCCCCAGATCTGGATCAGCCGCGCCAGTGCCGAACAGGTCCTCGCCGCCGCCCGCGACGTAGATGCCCGCATCGCGGCTGGCGAGAAGCTCCCCCTCGCCGGCGTTCCCTACGCCGCGAAGGACAACATCGACGTCGCCGGCTTCGAGACCACCGCCGCCTGCCCCGCCTTCGCCTATACGCCAGAGCAAAGCGCCACCGTCACCGCGCGCCTCGCGGCGGCAGGCGCGATCTGCATGGGCAAGACCAATCTCGATCAGTTCGCCACCGGCCTCGTCGGCGTGCGCAGCCCCTATGGAATCCCGCGCAATGCCTTCAACCGCGCCTATGTCAGCGGCGGCTCCAGTTCCGGCTCGGCCATCGCAGTCGCGGCGGGCCTCGTCCCCATCGCGCTCGGCACCGATACTGCGGGCTCTGGCCGGGTTCCCGCCGCGTTCAACCACCTGATCGGCTTCAAGCCCACCAAGGGCCGCTGGAGCACGAACGGCGTCGTCCCCGCCTGCCGTTCGATCGATTGCGTCACCGTCTTCGCGCACACCACCGCCGACGCCGCATTGGTCGACAAGGTCCTCGCCTGCTTCGATCCCGCCGATCCGTGGTCCAAGCCGCTGGCTGACCGCGCCATCACGCCGACCCGCATCGGCGTCCCGATGCGCCACCAGCGCCAGTGGTTCGGCGATGCAGAATCCGAATACTTCTACGACCGCGCGCTCGATCACCTCGCCAGCTTCGCCGAACTGGTCGAGATCGACATCGCCCCGCTGCAGGAAGCCGCGCAGCTGCTCTATGGCGGCCCTTGGGTGGCCGAACGCACCGCCGCGATGGCGCAGATCCTCAAGGCCAACCCCAATGCCGTCGATCCCACCGTCCGCACCGTCGTCGAAGCCGGATGGGACAAGACCGCGGTCGAGACCTTCCACGGCATCTACCGCCTCGCCGAGATCAAGCGTCACGCCGACCTTCTGTGGGGCGAGCTCGATGCGCTGGCCTTCCCGACCACCGGCACGACCTACCGCGTGGCGGAACTCGCGCAGGCGCCCATTGCGCTCAACAGCAATCTCGGCGCCTATACCAACTTCGTGAACCTGCTCGACATGGCCGCGCTCGCGGTCCCGGCCGGCACGCGGCACAACCGCACCGGCTTCGGCATCACACTGATCGGCCCGGCCGACACCGACCGCACGCTGCTCGATCTTGCCGACACCTATCTCGCCAGGGCCGACCTCGCCCCCCCGCCACCTCTTGACCTCGAGGGCCATATGCAGACCGTCAAGCTCGCCGTCGTCGGCGCCCACCTCAAGGACATGCCGCTCCACTGGCAGCTCACCTCGCGCGAGGCGACCTTCGTGGAGGCCACGCACACTGCGCCCACCTACCGGCTCTATGCCATGGCCGACAGCGTGCCGCCCAAGCCCGCGCTGGTCCACAGCGGCGAAGGCGGCGCGGCCATCGCGGTCGAAGTCTATGAACTCGGCGTCGCCGAATTCGGCAGCTTCACCGTCGAAGTCCCCGCCCCGCTCGCCATCGGCACCGTCACGCTGGCAGACGGCACCAGCGTCAAAGGCTTCGTCGCCGAACCGCGGGCGCTGACCGGCGCGGAGGACATCACCCACCTCGGCGGCTGGCGCGCCTATATCGCGCAGAAGAATTGAAGGAGCAGCCCATGCGAAGCCCCAAGTCCCTGCTTCTCGCCGCCGCGCTGATCCCCGCTGCTGCCCATGCCGAAGCCGCGAAGCCCGTCGTGCAGGTCGTCCCCGGTTTTGCCGACTTCCTTGCCATCGACGGCGACACCGTCTGGGCGACCAACAAGGGCCGCGTCGAGCAGTGGTCGGTGAAGGGCAAGAAGACCGAATACCCGATGGGGCGGCCCTGCGGCGGCATGAGCGTGGACTATGGCTCGCTCTGGGTCGCCGATTGCCCGGAGAACGCCGTCAAGCGCATCGACGTGAAGACCGGGCGGCTCCTCGCGACGATTTCCAGCGGCATCGCCAACAATATGGAGGGCGAACTCAACACCGTTACCGGCGCGGGCTCCGTCTGGATAGGCAGCGAGGCCAGCGGGAAGATCGCCCGCATCGACCCCGCCACCAACAAGGTCGTCGCCTCGATCCCGGTCGCACCCGGCTCGTGGTACCTCAGCTTCGGCCTCGGCGCGCTCTGGGCGGTGAGCGGCAAGGAACAGGTGCTCAGCCGCATCGATCCCGCCACCAACACCGTCACTGGCACCGTCGCGCTCGGCAAGATGCCGGGCTTCCTCGTCGCGGGCGAAGGCGCGGTCTGGGTGCAGGAACAGGGCGATGGCACCGTCGCGAAGATCGACCCAGCCACGATGACGGTCACCGCGCGGATCAAGGTGGGCGACAACCTCAAGTGGGGCGATATCGATACCGGCGGCGGGAAGGTCTGGCTGCGCACCACCGATGATCAGGAATACGTGGTGATCGATGCCGCCACCAACGCGATCCTCGACCGCGTCGGCAAACCCTCCGGCAGCGGCGCGCTGCGCTGGACGCCGAAGGGCGTATGGACCTCTGCGCACGATATCCACACACTGACTTGGTGGCCCAATAAATAGGGACAGTCCCCTTTTTTCACTCGCCTCCTCTTTCTGATCAAGATACTCGAAAGAAACGAGAATAACGGGAATAACGGGGACAGTCCCTTTTTCTAAGCCGCCGCCTTGCGCCCCTTCACCCGGTCGATGATCGGCATCAGAGGATAGATCAGTGTCTCGCCGATCCCCATGTGGCGGCGCCCTTCCTGCCCGACTTCGACAGCCTCGCCTGCCTTGAAGGTGCCGTGCAGCCGGTCGAACAGGATCAGCGCGCAGGCATAGTTGCAGCGGGTGTCTTCATACTCCACCGAGTGGTGCAGACTGTGCGCCTCGATCGTGGTGAAGACCGCAGAATACCAGCGCGGCGGATCGAAGCGCACGTTGGCATGGCTGAATGCCGCGATCGTGCCCAGCATGTGCCCGGCGCAGAACAGCGCTGGCAAGGAGAAGTCGAGAAACACCGTCAGGCTGAGGCCGATCAGGAACAATTCGAACGGGTTGCCCACCGCCCCCTTGAGCGCGTTCAGCTGCCGCACAAAGTGGTGCGGCGCGTGGACCACCCACAGCGGAAACCAGTTGTGCATCGCCCGGTGCAGCCAGTAGTGCCCCCACTCGATCAGCAGCATGATCAGCGCCACCTGCACGATCAGCGGCGCATGCTCCAGCCACGGGGTATGGATGCCCAGCGCGTCCTTCACCCCGATCAGCGGCGCATCGGCCCAGTGCTTTCCGGCATAGCGCACCACCGTGTAGAACATCACGAAGTAGAACAGGTCCGAGAAGAATTCAGCGCGCGTCAGCCGCCACCCGGCGTGCCGTTCGTTGATCTGCTCGAGTCCCAGGATCATGAACTTGGTGCAGACCGCCGCGATCACGATGGTCCAGCCATTCGTCGCCAGTTCCGGCGGCAGAACCGACCAGAACACGAAAATCGCCAGCAGCGTCGCCGGCTGGTAATACTTGAATATCAGCGGTTTAATACCAATCATGATACTGCGAGCCCCCACGGCATTGCTATGGCGGCAAGGCTAACACCAAGTCCCCATGCCAACAACGCCCCAGTTTGTATTACGCACCTCAGGGTATCCCGGCGGTGTGCACTCCTCCCCGATTTCGCTTGCATCCGATGCGCGTTTTTGATCAAAGCAATCATAAACAATCATGATCCATCCGGGAGACGCGCGTTGCACAAGGCCCCCATCCGCCTCATCGGAGCGCTTGTTCTCGCCGGCTCGGCACTCGCCCCGCTCCACGCCCAGCAGGCACCCGATCCGCTCGCCGACGATTTCCGCGATCCGCCCACTTCCGCTCGCCCCCGCGTGTGGTGGCACTGGATGAACGGCAACGTCACCGAGGAAGGCATCCGCCTCGATCTCGAATGGATGAAGCGCATCGGCATCGGCGGCGCGCAGACCTTCGATGCGCAGCTCAACACGCCGCAAGTGGTCGAGAAACGACTCGTCTACATGACGCCGGAATGGAAGCACGCCTTCCGCACCGCTGCTGAAACCGCCAACAAACTCGGCCTCGAACTCGCCATCGCCGCCTCGCCGGGCTGGAGCGAAACCGGCGGTCCCTGGGTCAAGCCCGAAGACGGCATGAAGAAGCTCGTCTGGTCCGAAACGCGAGTGACCGGCGGCAAACCCTTCAAGGGCAAGCTCGCGCTGCCGCCCACGATCACCGGCCCGTTCCAGGACCTGGGCATGCAGCCAGAGATCGGGGTCGAGCATCCCAAGACCGATCTGCCGCAGCTCTACCGCGACACCTACGTCTTCGCTGTACCGGAGACGGCCGCGCCGCTCGCCCCCGTCTGGACGGCATCGTCCGGCGCCATTGATGCCGCCGCGCTGACCGATGGCAAGCTGGCCACTGCCATCGAAGTCCCCGTCGGCCAAGCCGATGCACCCGCATGGATCCGCGCGGACTTCGCCGCACCCCAACAGGTCCGCTCGGCCACGCTGGCGATGCCACCCGTCTCGCTGTTCAGCGCAGCCAAGTTCGCGTCTGTCCTCGAGGCCAGCAAGGACGGCACCAGTTTCAGCGAAGTCGCCCGCTTCCCAACCGGCACATCCGCCGAATACACAATCACCTTCCCCGCCGTCACCGCCACGGCGCTGCGCGTGCGCTTCATAGCGGAGCAGACCGGCTTCAGCCTGCCGACCCCGCCCGCGCCCGGCGCCGAGTTCCCCTCGTTCCCCGGCTTCATGAGCGGTGCGGGCGCGCATGCCACCGTCAACGAACTGCGCTTCTCCGCCGCCGCGCTCACCCACCGCTTCGAGGAAAAGGCGGGCTTTGCCACCACGCTGAATTACGACACGATCCCGACGGGCGAAGCTCCCGCCGTGCCGGAAGGCGCGGTCATCGACCTCACCTCGCGCCTGAAGCCGGACGGCTCGCTCGACTGGACCCCGCCCAAGGGCCAGTGGCGCGTGCTGCGTATGGGCTATTCGCTTACCGGCACCGAGAACCACCCCGCGCCGCCCGAAGCTACCGGCCTCGAAGTCGACAAGTTCGATGCCGCCGCCGTCCGCCGCTACATCAACACGTACCTCGACACATATATCGCCGCTGCGGGCCCCGACATGATCGGCCAGCACGGCGTCCGCGCCCTCCTCAACGACAGCATCGAGGTTGGCGCGAGCAACTGGACGCCGCAGATCATCGCCGAATTCAAGGCACGCCGCGCTTATGATCCCGTGCCCTGGCTCCCCGCGCTCACCGGCGTGATCCTCGGCAGCCCCGCGCGAACCGACGCGTTCCTCCACGATTACCGGCAGACCCTCGCCGACCTGATGGCGGACGGGCACTACAAGACCATCGCCGAGGAAGCCCACAAGCGCGGCCTTATCCACTATTCCGAAGCGCTCGAGGACAAGCGCCCCTCGCTCGGCGACGACATGGCGATGCGCCGCCATGCCGATGTGCCGATGGCCGCGATGTGGTCCTACGACACCGAACGCGGTGCCCCGCAGCCGAGCTACGAAGGCGACATGCGCGGCGCCGCATCGGTTGCCCATGTATACGGGCAGAACCTCGTCGCTGCGGAATCGCTGACCGCAGCGCTCCAGCCCTGGGCCTTCGCCCCGCGTGATCTGAAGCCGATGATCGACATGGAATTCGCGCTCGGCGTCAATCGCCCAGTGATCCATACCTCGGTCCACCAGCCACTGACCGACAAGGCACCCGGCTTCTCGCTGTTCATCTTCGGACAGTATTTCAACCGACTGGAGACATGGAGCGAGCAGGCAAAGCCTTGGGTCGATTACATCGCGCGCAGCAGCTACATGCTCCAGCAGGGCCGCAACGTGGCCGATGTAGCCTGGTTCTACGGCGAAGAAGCGCCGCTCACCGGTCTCTTCGCCAAGGCCGTGCCGGGCGACCTGCCGACCAACAACGCCTTCGATTTCGTCAATCCCGACGTGCTCCTGAACCAGCTATCGAATGACGGCCCGGACCTCGTCGCCAAGAGCGGCGCGCGGTACAAGGCGCTCTATCTCGGCGGCAGTTCGGCGCGGATGAGCCTCGCGGTGCTGAAGCGGATCGACAAGCTGGTGCGCAGCGGAGCGACTCTGGTCGGTGAGAAGCCGCTTGGCTCGCCCACCCTGCAAGACGATCCTGCTGAATTCACACGCATCGCCGACGCGCTTTGGAGCGGCGATACCGGCAAAGGCCGCGTCCTCGCGAGCCACGATCCCGATGGTGCGCTGGCCAAGCTCGGCATCGCGCCGGACTTCACCTACACCAAGGCCCGGCCCGACACCGCACTCCGCTTCGTCCATCGCAAGACGGCAGACGCCGAGATCTACTTCGTCACCAACCGCAAAACCCGCGCCGAGCCGACGACACTCAGCTTCGCAGTCACAGGCAAGGCGCCCGAATGGTGGGACGCGCAGACCGGCAGGGCCGCGCCGCTCGGCTACACCAACAGAGATGGCCGGACCGACATCGCGATGACACTGAAGCCTTGGCAATCCGGCTTTGTCGTGTTCCGCAAGGCCGGTCCCGCAAGCCTTAGCCTTCCGGCATCGACGCGCACGCAGCTCGCAGCGCTGTCCGGCCCATGGGCGCTGACTTTCCAGCCCGGACGCGGCGCACCTGCCAGTGTGACCTTGCCCGCCCTTGCCGACTGGACCAAGAGCAGCGACCCGGGCGTGCGCTACTTCTCCGGCACCGCCACCTATCGCCAGACGCTGAAGGTCCCTGCCACCAAACCCGGCCAGCGCCTGATCCTCGATCTCGGCGAGGTGCGCGATCTGGCCGAGGTGCTGGTCAACGGCAAGTCCGCCGGCCTCCTCTGGCAGCCGCCGTACGAGGCCGACCTGACCGGCCTCACCAAGTCCGGCACAAACACCCTCGAAATCCGGGTGACCAACCTCTGGGTCAACCGCCTCATCGGAGACGCACAGCCGGGCGCCAAGCCGATCACCTTCACCACGCTCAAGACCTACCGCGCCGATGCGCCCTTGCGGCCCTCGGGTCTGCTCGGGCCGGTGACGCTGAACTTGGAGCATTAACCCCCACTTCCCCAGCCCCGCTCACCCTGAGCTTGTCGAAGGGTGCGAGCACCACGGTTGCGCGTGATGCTTCGACAAGCTCAGCATGAGCGGACGTGACGCTTCTTGTAGGTATGATGTGCAGATCGAGGCTCAGTGCAGCTTCAGCCGCGGCCGCACGATCTGGTTCACATGCCCGATCACGATCAGCGTGACACCCCGCCACCAGCCATGGATGGCGATGAGGTGCATGCGGTAGAGCGACATGTAGACCATCCGCGCGATCCGCCCCTCGACGAACATGCGCCCGCCGACGAGGTTGCCCATCAGGCTCCCCACGGTCGAGAACCGGCTGAGTGAGACCAGCGAGCCATGGTCGCTATAGGCAAAGTCCTTGAGCGGCTGTCCCGCCTGCGCCCGCACCAGATTGGTGAAGACAAGGCTCGCCATCTGGTGCGCGGACTGCGCGCGCGGCGGCACCGGGCGTTCCTTGCCGGGGAGCAGGCACGATGCGCAATCCCCCAGCGCATAGATCCGGTCATCGGTCTTGGTCTGCAGCGTCGGCCGCACCACGATCTGATTGCCGCGCGTCAGCTCCAGATCGCTCATGGTCTTGATTTCCTCGGCGCCCTTCACGCCCGCCGCCCAGACAATCAGGTCCGCGTCGATCACGCCGCCGTCGCCAGTATGCACCGCGCGGTCCTCCAGCTTCACAACTTGCGTGCGCTCCAGCACTTTCACGCCAAGCCGCTGCAGTTCCTCGCGCGCCGTCGTCGCCAGCGCCTCGTCCAGCGCGGGCAGGATGCGCGGCCCCGCTTCCAGCAGCGAGACTTCGAGCTTGGTCTCGTCGAACACTTCAAGCCCGTAATGCCGCAGCGACCCCGCCGCGTTGTAGAGCTCCGCCGCCAGCTCCACGCCCGTCGCACCGCCGCCGACAATGCTGACCCGCACCTTCGCGTCGGGATTGCCGGTGTGGTGCAAGTGGTTAGCGCGCAGGCACGCATTCAGCAGCTTCTGGCGGAACTTGTCTGCCTGCGGCCGGTCTTCGAGAAACATCGCATGCTCGCGCACGCCCGGCACGCCGAAGTCGTTGGAAATCCCGCCGATCGCCAGCACGAGGTAATCATAGCGCACCGTGTGCCGCCCGATCACTTCCTCGCCGCGCTCGTCGAGCAGCGGCGCCGTCGTGATCGTCCGGTGCTCGCGGTCGATGCTCTCGATGCTGCCCTGAAAAAAACGGTAACCCCAGCGCACCGCATGGCCGCCATAGCCCACTTCGTCGAGATTGGCGTCGAGCGATCCTGCCGCGACTTCGTGCAGCAGCGGCTTCCAGATGTGCGTCAGGTTGCGGTCGATCAGGATGATGTCGTGCTTCTTGCGCCCATATTTGGCGCCGAGCTTGCGGACGAGTTCGAGCCCGCCCGCGCCGCCGCCCACGACAACGATCTGCGTCTTCTGATCCGGCACGCGCATTTCCCCCCGCGCACGCGAATTGGCGCGAGGGGATCAATGCCAGAAACAGACCGGAAATAGTAGCCTGTCCGTAGGGGAAAGCGGGTTTTCAGGCCTTGGTGCGGCCCCCCAGCGTGTCGGCGAACCAGTCGGCAATGTAATCATTGCCAAAACTCATGTTGTCTGCCCCCACGTGCTCCACCCCGCCTTCGCGCGCAGTGAAGATCTTGAGCTCGCGGCGCGGCGAATTGACCAGCTGCGCATAGCTCTGGTGCGCGTAGTCGACGCTGATCTGCCGGTCGGTCGCGCCGTGCGTCACCAGGAACGGCACCTTGATCCGGTCCAAATGGCCATTGAGGTTCATGTCGTTGCTCTTGGCGAGGAAGTCCTCATGGTCCTTCGCGCCAAACACCCAGTAGACGTGCCCCCAGTAGTGCGGCACCGGGTTCTCGCCCTCGCGCGCCATGCGCTTGTCCTGCACCTCGCGCCAGTTGTGGTTCGCGCCCCAGGCTGCCCCGCTGGCAAAACGCGGCTCATAGGCCACCGCGCGCGGCGCGAAGTGGCCGCCGAGCGAAATGCCGGTCATGCCGATCCGCTTGGGATCGACAACGCCAGCCTGCGTCTCGAGCCAATCGACCCACTTCGAGGCCCACCGCTCGGAGTAGGGCGTCGCATTCAGCCCCTGCAGCCGCAGCGCCTCGCCCGTCCCCGGCTGATCGACACACAGCGTATGAATACCACGCTGCGCCAGCGAAGCCGGAAAGCCGCCCAGCCACAGCATTTCCTTCATGCTGTCGAGCCCGTTGCAATAGACCACGCAAGGCGCCGGACCTTCCACGTTCGCACGGTGGAAGTAGGCGGCAATCGTCTTGCCGTCATAGGGGATTTCCACCCGCTGCACCGGATCGCCCGCGAACTGTGTCCCGCGCTGGAAGCTGTCGAGCGCCTTGGCATAAGTCTGCTCGCGCCCCGCCGATCCATGCGCCTGCATGCGCTCGCCCGTCAGGTAGTAGATCGTCGCGCGCTTGAGCTTGGCCCCGGCGGACAACTCGCGGCCCAGCGCGAGGTCTTCCTCGGCGAGGCCGACGAGCTTGTCCGCCATCTTGACCCATTCGGCCATGAACTCGGCCGTGCCCGCATCGGCGCCGCTCTGCGCCTTGTCGAGCAGCGGCTTGATCATGTCGACGATCTCGCCGATCCGCCCGCCGTTCTCCATCGCGATCGCGACGGAGAGGTTCCAGATGTAGTTGGGAAAGGGTTCGAACAGCGCCATCGGATCAAACCCCCGCCGGCTGGAACAGCGCCGCGTCGGGCGCAGGGTGCGGCATGGTCTGCGGACCGCCGACGCCGACGCCCCACTGGTCCATGATCTCCGGCGCGGGCGCGATCACTTGCGCGACGTGGTTCTCGAAATCGACCTTCTCGAGCTCGGACGTGTACTCGATCGCGAAGCCCGCGGGCGTGGTGAAGTAGCTGAAGGTGTTGTTGCCTGCCGTGTGCCGACCGGGGCCCCAGCGGATATCGATCTTCTGCCGCTTCAGCCGCGCGATGCCGCGCATCATCTCGTCGACATTGGGCATGTCGTAGGCGACGTGGTTGAGGCACGGCGGCCCAGGCAGGAAGGCAATGCGGTGGTGCGCCTCGTTGCAGCGCAGGAAGCACATGAAATCGCCCAGCCAGTCGCTCAGCTTGAAGCCCAGCACGTCGATGAAGAACGCCAGTTCCTCGTGGTGGCGCGGCGAATGCATGACGATATGGCTGATCCGCTCGGGGATCGCCTCGCGCGGGGCCAGCGCGCGGGCCGTTCCGCGCGCGACACCGGCGGAAATCTCGTAGGGCAGGCCGTCCTTCGAGAAGAAGCGGAAGCCGTAGCCGCCGCCGAAATGATCGAGCTGCTTGGGTTCGAACACGATCTGGCAGCCGTAATCGCGAACCTTCGCGAACAGCGCATCGACGTCAGCATGGGTATCCGCCGCCAGCGCGATCACGTCGACCCGCTGCACCGCATCCTGCCGCAGCCGCACGACATAGAGCTCGTCATGTCCTTCGGCTGCGAAGTAGACGAGGCCATCAGCCTCGTGGACTTCCTTGAGCTTCCAGTTGTCGGTGTAGAACGCCCGCTCGGCGGCAAGATCGGTGACGGCATAGCCGACATAGCGGATTTCGGTAACGCGGCTCATGCGAGGGCCTTTCCAGTGTCGCAAGGTTGTTTGAAAAACTGACCGCCCTTCATGATGGCGGCAAGGTTGTCCTTGTCCTGCAGCAAGCGGACATCGGAAGTCGGATCGCCCTCGACCAGCAGCAGGTCTGCCAGAAACCCGGCGCGCACCTGGCCGACATCCCAGCCCACCAGTTCGCCGCCCTGCTTCGTCGCGGCAACCAGCGCCTCAGTCGGTGAAAAGCCGAACAAGTTCACGAAGTGCTCCAGATCGCGCGCATTGCGGCCATGCGGGTTATAGGGGAAGCCGTAGTCTCCGCCCGGCAGCACGCGGATGCCGCGCTTGCGCATTTCTGGAATGACCTGCTGGCCGAGTTCAATCCCGCGCAGCGCGCCGAGTTCGGCGGCTTCCTTGGGACCAATCCCGAAGTCCTGCGCCTCATACGCACGTGCCCACAGCAAACCGACCGCAGGCGCCGTGAAGGTCGCGTCCTTCTTCGCCTCGAACAGATCAAGCGCCTCTTCATCGGCATAAGTGCAGTGATAGATCGCGCGAAAACCAGCCCGCAGCGCGCGCTTGACCGCCTCGGCACCCTGCGCATGGCAGGCAAGCCAGATGCCAGCCTCGCGCGCTGCCTCGCCGATCGCCTGGGCTTCCTCCTCGGAATACATCAGCGTCTGCGAACCGCCGGGCTGGAAGGCATCATCGCTCGACATCAGGAACTTGATCGTGTCGCAGCCGTCTGCCTTCTTCTGCGCGATATAGTCGCGCAGGTGCGGGATATCGCGCTGGTGCGTGGGATCATGCCCCGCCGGAACCCCCAGCACGCCTTCCGCACCCTTCTCCAGGGCGGAGGCCCGCAGGCGCGGCCCCGGCAGAAAGCCGCCATCGATCATGTCGCGCAGCGCCGGCTCGATCCGTTCACCCAGCGAGCCAGCCGAATAGACGCTGGTGAAACCGTGATCGAGCGTGATCCGCGCGTTCTGCGCCGTGACGAGCACATGCTGTTCGATGGGGAGCGGCTTCATCGTGTTGATGGTGCGCTCGACATTGGTCGGCCAGGTCAGGTGCCCATGTGCCTCGACCATGCCAGGCATGAGCGTGCGGCCCTTGCCTTCCACAACCGCGGCGCCTTCACGCGGCAAGCGTTCATCACCGCGCGCGACCGCCTCGATCCGCTCGCCGCGCACCAGCACCTCGCCCGGAAACCGCGCTGCGCCGCTGCCGTCGAAAATCATCACATCGGTGAAGAGCGTGCCGCTCATGCGCCGGTATCCGCTTGCAGCCCCGCCGCGGCGATCCCCGCCAGCGCGCAGAGTTCGTCATTGTCCGAGGTGTCGCCCGTCACGCCCACCGCGCCGAGCAGGTTGCCTTCGCCATCGCGGACCAGAACGCCGCCCGGCACAGGCAACATGCCACTCGGGAACGCGGCTTGCAGGCCATTGAAAAACATCGGCATCGCCGCCGCGCGCTTGGCGAGTTCGCGACCGCCGAAGCCCATGCCGAGGCAGCCCGCGGCCTTGCCCATCGCAATTTCGGGCCGGTAGATCGAGGCATTCTCGTCGCGCAGCATCGCCAGCACATGGCCGCCGCGATCAAGCACGACGCAGGCCAGCGGCGCGAGGCCCAGCCGCCGACCTTCAGCCAGCGTCTCCATGGCGATTGTCAGTCCGTGCGCGAGCGTCAGCATGTCCGGCGTTTCTCCCGCCGCTGTTCTGCTGGGGCTCAATCAATCTGTAAAAATGATTGTTTGGATAATTCGATATAGACTGACGTTATGCGTCAAGCGCCTCGCCGCGGCGCGCGATGGCCTCGATCCGCCCGCGCAGCCAGGTCAGCCCGGCATCGTCCTTGCGACCCGGATGATAGCTCAGCATCTGCTTCATCGCGGGAATCTCGAACGGCACCGGCGCGGTACTGATCGCAAATCGCCCCTTGAGCTGCTCGGCCAGCCGCGAATGCATCACCGAAAGCCTGTTGGTTCCTTCGATCAGCCAGGGTACCGCCGTAAAGATCGCCACCGTCGCCTCGATCATGCGGCCTCGCCCCATCAGCTCCAGCGTCCGGTCCGCGTAAGACAATGTCTGTCCGCCGCCCAGCACGACAACGACATGGCCCGCATCGAAGAATGCTTCCTCGGTGATGACGCCGTCGGCAATGGCGGGATTGCCGCTCCACCCCACCACGACCTGCGGTTCGCGATAAAGCACATAGGAGAGGTGATTGCCGCCGATCACATATTCCGGCGTGATCGTGATATCGATCTTGCCTTCTTCCAGTTCCTGCACCGTGCTCGGCTGCGGGAGCCCGCAATCGATGCGGATACCCGGCGCATCCTCCGCCAGCTGCGCGACGAGCGGCACGATCAGCGAGGCGAAGACATAGTCCGAGGTCACGATCTTGAAACTGCGCTGCGAGGTGCGCGGATCGAAATTGGGCGAGCGCGACAGCATCACTTCCAGCCCGAGCAGGCTCTCGCGCACTTGCGGCATGAGTTCATCGGCAAAGGGCGTGGGATGCATGCGCTTGCCCTGCAGCTGCAGCAACTCATCGCCGAAATACTCCCGCAGCCGCGCCAGCGCCGCGCTCATCGCGGGTTGACTGAGGTTCAGCCGCTCCGCCGAACGGCTTACACTGCGTGTCGCCATCAGCGCGTCGAACGCGACGAGAAGATTGAGATCGAGACCCTTGAAGCGCATCCTGTCCAAACTCTCCGGCGTATGTATCGACGCTGGCTATACGATTTTATGCATCATGACAATTTTACTTGATCGATGATTTCGCCCAGATCAGCATCCAAACAGATGGGAGATGGCGGAATGACAATCGACCGGCGCACATTCGTGGCGGCCACGGCAGCAGGCCTTGCGCTGAGCGCGGCTCCGCGCGTGGCAGCCAAGGCGGTCAAGGCAGCTGCGGCGCCCGGCCCCTTCCCCGCCGATTTCATCTGGGGCGCGGCGACAGCCGGCCATCAGGTCGAGGGCAACAACGTCAATTCCGATTGCTGGCTGCTCGAAAACCTCAAGCAGACAGCCTACAGCGAACCCTCCGGCGATGCGGCCAACAGCTTCGAACTTTGGCGCACCGATCTCGAGCTCGCGAAGAACCTCGGGCTCAATGCCTACCGCTTCAGCCTCGAATGGGCACGGATCGAACCCGAACCCGGCCAGTTCTCGATCGCCATGCTCGATCACTACAAGCGGATGATCGAAGGTGCGCGGGCCGTTGGCCTGCGGCCCATCGTCACCTTCAATCACTTCACCACGCCGATATGGTTCGCTGCGCGCGGTGGCTGGACCAACGACGAGGCACCGCAACTCTTCGCGCGCTTCTGCGACAAAGCCGCGCGCCATCTCGCCGGCGGGATCGATCATGCGACTACGCTCAACGAGCCCAATCTGGCAGGGCTGCTCCAGTTCCTTCTACCGGGCGGACTGCTCGAAGCGGATAGAGCCATGGCCGCTGCCGCCGCAGCCAAGCTGGGGGTCCCGGTATTCCTTGCCGGCAACGCGATCCATCATCCCGATCCGGCAAAGGTGCAGTCCAACCTGCGAGCCGGCCATACCGCCGGAAAGGCAGCGATCAAGGCGGTGCGGGGTGATCTGCCAGTTGGCGTGAGCCTCGCCATGCTCGACGATCAAGCGGGAGAGCCCGGCTCGCTGCGCGATGCAATGCGCGAGAAGTTCTACAATGCCTGGCTGCGCCTCGCTCAGGCCGATGACTTCATCGGCGTGCAGAATTACGAGCGCTCGATCTGGGGCAAGAAGGGCAAACTTGATCCGCCGGCGGACGCACGCCGCAATATCATGGGCGCTGAAGTCTATCCCCCTTCGCTCGCTGG
The DNA here is from genome assembly GCF_001296055.1 of Novosphingobium sp. AAP93. Classification (NCBI taxonomy): domain Bacteria; kingdom Pseudomonadati; phylum Pseudomonadota; class Alphaproteobacteria; order Sphingomonadales; family Sphingomonadaceae; genus Novosphingobium; species Novosphingobium sp. AAP93. The sequence continues at coordinate 64,430 of NZ_LJHZ01000001.1, read as the reverse complement.
CGCGGTGCGTTATGCCTACGAGATCGCAAAGGTTCCGGTCATCGTGACCGAACACGGCGTCGGTACCGATGACGACGCGATCCGAGCCTGGCTCATTCCCGAGGCACTCACCCACCTCAAGGCCGCGATGGACGAAGGCGTGCCGGTGAAGGGCTATTGCCACTGGTCGCTGATCGACAATTTCGAATGGGGCTTCGGCTACAAGTTTCATTACGGGCTACACACGCTTGATCGGCAGACTTTTGCGCGCACTCCCAAGCCGAGCGCTCTTGTTTACCGCGACTACATCAAGAGCCACACGGCAGGAGCCTGACCCCATGCGCAAGATCCTTGCCTTTCTCACCGCGCTGCTCGCATTCGCCGCAAGTCCTGCGCAGGCACAGATGCTGCCTCTGCCGCCTGCAGACACCGTCGCGCCGGTGCGCGGCGAGGAGATCGTGCTCAACGACGTGCCCACCGGCGGTGAAACCTGGACCCGTGTGTTCGGCCAGGTCTGGGCACGCAATGTCCAGCGCTCGACGCTCTATGTGGTTCGCCCGCTGAACGGCCGCGCCAATGGCAAGGCGGTGATCGTGGTGCCCGGCGGCGGCTACATGTTCGTCTCGATCGACAGCGAGGGCTTTCGCGTCGCCGACCGGCTCGCGGCGCAGGGCTACACCGCCTTTGTCCTCAAGTACCGCGTGAACCCGACGCCGCCGACACCGGAAGCCTTCATGGCCGACATGGCGTCCAAGTTCGGCCAGCTCGGCAAGGGCGAACTGGCTGAACTGCCGCCCGCCGTCGATGATCTCGCCGCGGCGGTTTCCATCGTCAGCAAGCGCGCCGCGGAGTGGAAGCTCGACCCCAAGCAGGTCGGCGCCATCGGCTTTTCCGCCGGTTCGCGCACGCTGATCCGCCTGATCGAGCAGCGCCCCGAAGCCGCACTGCTGCGCCACGTTGGCCTCATTTATCCGCCGATGACGCAGACTGTCACGGGAGGTCCGCGCCCGCCCTTGTTCCTTGCCATCGCCGCGCATGATCCGCTGTTCAGGCAGGGCGGCCTGAAGCTCGTCGACAGCTGGCTCAAGGAAAGCGACGCCGTCGAATTCCACCTCTACTATGGCGGCGAGCACGGCTTCGGCATGATGCCCAAGGGCACGACGAGTGATCGCTGGATCGACCAGTACATCGATTGGCTGGCGGTCCAGTGAGCGCGCTGCGGGCCAGCGCCGCCGCACTGACGCTGCTCGCGGCAACGCCCGCGATTGCGGACGAGCCTGTGCGCGATTGCCCGCTCGCGACGGCGCCGCTCGGCGTGGATTCGCCGCTGTCCGATGTTTTGCTGCACCCCGACGGCCCGGCAGCGCTGGAAAGCATCGCGTCCGATCTCGTCACCGGCTTCACCCGCAACTTCGGCGGCGGCGGGCTTCCTCCGGGCTTTGCCAATATCCTCAGCGTCGGCTCGCTGCTCGAAGTGCGCGCCGATGGCGCCGCGCTCAAGGCCCCGCTCGCCGCCAAGCTCGCCAAGCTCCCCATCACCCCCACCTTCACCGCGGCGCGCTGCGCCCGCTATGACCATGACCGCCCCGCCCTGCCCCCGGCAGATGGCCGCCCGCAGGTTCTGGTCTTCGAGAAGATCAACGGCTTTCGCGACAATCCCTCCGTCGATGCCGCCCGCGCGCGCCTCAAGGCCATCGCGGCGGAGCGGGGCTGGCAGATCGTCTTCACGGATCGCGGCGGGGTGATGAACGCCGAGGATCTCGCGCGCTTTGCTGTCGTCGTCTGGAACAACACCAGCGGCGATGCGCTCACCCTGCCCCAGCGTGCCGCGTTCCGGGGCTATCTGGAACATGGCGGCGGCTATGCCGGAATCCACGGCGCAGGCGGCGATCCCGTGTGGTTCTGGGACTGGTACGCCGACACCCTGCTCGGCGCGCGCTTCATCGGCCACCCCGGCCGCCCGCAGTTCCAGACGGCCACCGTCGGCATCACCGACGATGCCATCGGCGCGGGCGGCGCGAAGTCTTTCCCGCTGCTCGAGGAATGGTACTCCTTCGACCGCAATCCCGTCTCCGGCGGAGCGGTCGCCGTCGCGACCATCGACGAGAGGGACTACCAGCAGATCGGCTATCGCGGCGAAAGCCTCGCGATGGGCTACCACCCGATCGCATGGCGCAAGCCGATCGGGACCGGCCGCATGTTCTACACCGCCATCGGCCACCGGCCGGAAAACTATGACGAGCCGCATGCCGCGGCGCTGCTGGCCGAGGGGATTGCCTGGGCCATGGGAAACAAGGGAACCAGACCGCATGACTAAGCCTCAGCCCATCACCGCCATCAGCAACGCCCTGATCGTGGGCGGCGGCATCGGCGGCATGGCGGCCGCGATCGATCTTGCCGCGCGCGGCATCGCGGTCACGCTGATCGATCTCGATCCCGAATGGCGCGTCTACGGCGCGGGCATTACCATTACCGGACCGACGCTGCGCGCATACCGGCGGCTCGACATGGTCGAGGATATCGCGCGCGAAGGTGCCATTGTCGCAGGCTCGCGCATGTTCCTGTTCAACGGCATGCACGTGCGCGACATGGACGAGCCGCCGATCGAGGAAGGCCTTCCCGCGACCGGCGGAATCATGCGTCCGGTCCTCCACCACCTGATGCAGCAGCGTGTCGCCGCCGCCGGCATTCCCGTGCGTCTCGGCATCACGGTCGATGCGCTGGCGAACCGCGATGGCGGTGTCGACGTCACCTTCTCCGATGGCACTACCGGCCGCTTCGATCTCGTCATCGGCGCCGACAGCGTCCGCTCGCGCGTGCGCGACCTTGCCTTCCCGCACATGGGCGAGGCCGAGCGCACCGGCCAGGGCTGCTGGCGCGTATCGATGAAGAAGCCGCCGACGCTCGAGCGCGGCGAGATCTTCTTCGGCCACCGCTACATGGCCGGCATCACCCGCTGCGGCGAAGACCGCATCTACCTCTGGCTGCTGACCCCGCATGAAGACGGGCAGGACCGCCTCGAAGGCGAGGCTCTCGTCGCGCAGATGAAGGCCCACCTTGCCGATTTCGGCGGCAATGCCGGCTGGGTCCGCGATACCATGACCGCCGAGGACTGGGTCAACTACCGCCCGCTTGCCGCCAAGATCCAGCCCCGCCCATGGTCGGATGGCCGCATCGTTCTGCTTGGCGACGCCGTCCACGCGACCACGCCCCACCTCGCGTCAGGCGCAGGCATCGCGGTAGAGAGCGCGCTCGTGCTGGGCGAGGAACTGGCGCGGGCAGACAGTGCCGAAGCCGCACTCATGGCCTATGAAGAACGCCGCTACGAACGCTGCCGCGATGTGGTGGAAACCAGCGTCTCCATCGGCGCTGCGCAGCTCGCCGGCCGCCCCGGCGAGGAAATCGGCGGCATCATGGGCGCGGCGCTGCACCGGCTTGCCGGGCCGTTCTGAGGAATTCCGACAACACCCAAGTCCGCTCATGCTGAGCTTGTCGAAGCATCTGGCACGGCGGTGCGCCAGCACCCTTCGACAGGCTCAGGGTGAGCGGGGTTGAAGAATGGCCGAGGACTCGGGTTGAGCCGCCCCGCCCTCAATCCGCGTGGCGCAAGTAGGCCAGCGCCATCTTGACGATCTCGTCCTTGATGAAGCCCCACAGGTAGGGATCGCTCGATTCCGGCGTCGAACCCAGCCCGAACTGGCGCGCGATCGTCGCGAACACGATCTGGAACACCGCCAGCGCCTTGGCCTCCGGGTCGGCAGACTTGATCTCGTCGCTGAAGGTCAGGATCGCTGCAATCGACATTTCGGCTGAACGCCGCGCCGTCTCCTTGCCCGGCTCGGACACCAGCGGATCGATTTCGGCGCGTGCCATGATCGTGCGCAGCAGCGGGGCATGCTCCTCCAGAAATGCGCTGTAGCGCGCGATGTAGAGCGGGAGGAACGCGCCCAGCGAAGATGTCTCCGCCAGTACGGCATCGATCATCACGCGTTCCTTGGCGATGATCGCCTGCAATTCCTCCGCGATCACCGCGTGCAGCAACCGGTCCTTGCTTTCAAAGCGCAGGTAGATCGAGCCGATCGAGACCTGCCCGCGCTCGCTCACGTCCTGCAGCGTGAAGCTGTCGCCCCCCGTCTCGATCATCAGCGCCTTGGTCGCCTCGAGCATGCGCTCGAACGAAGCAAGGCTGCGCCCCTGGCGCGGCTTGCGGCTGAGGGCCTGAAGCGCGAGGGCTTCGGTGTGGCGTGTGGCAGTTGACATTGGAATGCTAAACCCTACTAAAACACGAACGTCAATTCTAATTTGATTCGCCGAGTCCGTACCAGAATCATGGTTCAGGCCGCCCAGACGGGGGAGAAGACAAGCACATGCGTTTTTCGGTGTTCCTCAACGCGCGCACGATGTGCCCCGAAGACGACCGCAAGCTGATGAAGGATCTGGAATCGCATGCCCTGCGTGCAGGTGATCTCGGCTTCTCGGCGATCTTCATGCCGGACCATCACTTCAACGGCTACATGCCGGTGGCCAGCGACAGCTTCATCTTCGCCGCCTACCTCGCCGCCAAGATGCCGCAAATGCATTTCGGCTTCTCGGTCGTCTCGGTCCCGCTGCACCATCCGGTCCGCTTTGCCGAGCGCATCAACATCCTTGACCAGCTGACCGAGGGCAAAATCCTCGTCGGCATCGGCAGCGGCACGACGCCGGAGGAAATGATCGGCTTCGGCGTCAACTACAAGGATGCCGGCGCGATCTCCGACCGCAACCTCGAACTGGCCGAGGCGCTCTGGGCCAAGGCGATGACCGACCCCGCCATCGAAATCGACAACGGCCCGCACCAGGGCCGCGTGCTCCAGCGCATCGCGCCCGCCAGCTATACGCCCGGCCATGCGCGCCTCATGCCGGTGGCGATGAAGGAAACCAGTGCCCAGCGCGCCGCGACCCACGGCTGGCCCGCGTTCATCCCCGCTTTCACACCGCCCAGGATCGGCGGCACCGAGCCCTTCGTCCACGTGAAGAAGTTCTTCGACATCTACCACGCCAAGCTGACCGCCGCCGGGCATCCCGAAGACGTGGTGAACGGCGCGCTCGACTGGACGACGCACACCTACCAGTGCGTCCACGTGGCCGAGAGCGACGATCAGGCGCGCGAAGAGCTCGAAGTGATCCTCAAGGCCTATCAGGCCTGCGTCGAGCGCGAGGCCGAGTTCAACGCCCGCGCCGAAAGCAATGCCGAGAACACCAAGACCGACCGCACCCCGAACGCGCTCACCGAGGACTGGATCGGCACCTGGTGCCTCTATGGCTCGCCGGAGACAGTGATCGAGCACCTCACGCCCTACAAGGAGCTCGGCATCGGCAACGTCCTTTGCGGCACGACCACCGGCCCGCTGACGGAACAGCGCCTGCGCCTCGGCAACCAGACGCTCGATCTGCTGGCCCGCAAGGTCATGCCCGCATTGGCCTAATCTATGCACCGATCAGATTATGTATCGATCTTATGAATGATTATCGATGAAAACATACTATTTCACTTAATGGAACCAATCGGGCAGGACATTCTTGTTCCGCCATTTCGGGCCGGTCCCCCGCCATGCTGCGCAGCATGAACGGTACGCCGGAATGGCAGCCCGAGGTTCGAAAACGGGCCTGAATTGAAAACCGCTAACCAGACGCTCCGGATCAAGCGGAGTGCATCACGGGAGGGATCATGCGCAACATCATCCAAGGTACCAGTCTGCTTGCCTCGTGCGCCATCATCGCCATGGCCGCGCCCGCGCGCGCCCAGCAGACTGCGCAGGCCGATACCGACGCGAGTGTGACCGAGATCGTCGTCACCGCGCAGAACCGCAAGCAGAACGTCAACGACGTGCCGATCGCGATCAACGTGATCAGCGGCGAGGACCTCAAGAAGGCCGGCTTCTCGACGCTCAACGACATCGACAAGATCGCTCCGGTCGTCCAGCTCAACCAGGATCAGGGCACCGTCAAGGTCACCGTCCGCGGCATCGGCACCACCTCGAACGACGAAGCGCAGGACACGTCGGTCGTCATCAATATCGACGGCGAGTACATCAACCGCCCGAACGTGATGTCGATGGCACTGTTCGACATGGACCGCGTCGAAGTGCTGCGCGGGCCGCAGGGTACGCTCTATGGCCGCAACTCGACCGGCGGCGCGATCAACTTCATCACGAAGAAGCCCGGCCGCACCTTCGGCGCCGAAGGCACGATCAGCTACGGCAACTACAACGCCGTGCGCGCCGATGCCGGGGTCGATGTGCCGCTTGGCGATAGCGCCGCGGTGCGCGTCTCGGGCTTCTATGAAGACCGCGACGGCTACAACAAGCACCCCGCCGGCGGCGGCTTCTTCGTGTTCCCGGCTTATGCCGCGGGTCGTTCGGACGACAACAACGCGTATGGCGGCCGCATCTCGCTGCGCCTCGATCCGACCGACAAGCTGTCGGTCAATCTTGCCGCCGAGTACTCGCAGCGCAAGTTCAGCCCCGGCATCTTTGCCGTTGCCGATCTCAACCGCCCGGGCAACGGCCCGACCGGCGGCGGTTGCAACAACGGCTTCAGCCGCGTTGCTCCGGCCTACACGCAGGTGCTGTGCGTTCCCAACAACACCAACCTCGTCTCGCAGATCGACCGCAACGAATACGTGGCGCCGCTCTACGGCATCGGCAAGGTCAAGCAGGACAGCTGGGCCGTGCGCGGGCGTATCGCCTATGAATTCAGCGATGCGGCAACGCTGACCTACATCGGCGGCTACCGCAGCTTCTCGGGCGATCCCAAGAACCGCCTGACGCTGCCGGTGATCTACCAGTCGTTCTCGTTCCAGGACGATGCCGGGACGCAGAGCCACGAACTGCGCCTCAACGGCAAGATCGGCGGCGTGATCTACCAGATCGGCGGATTCTACTTCAAGGAGAAGCTTGACCGCGAGAACGGCTTCTTCCTCGGCCCGATCGCACCTCCGGCTGGCACCTACCTCTCGTACTTCGGCCGCAAGATCTCCAGCGACAGCAAGTCTCTGTTCGGTCAGGTCGAAGTGCCGTTGGGCGACAAGCTGACCGCGGTCGGCGGTCTGCGCTACACTGACAACTCGCGCGACGCCGTCTACGTCAATGGCACGCCGTTCGTTCGCTACAATACCGCGCCCATCCCGCAGCGCCCGGATTGCCCGACTGTCGGGTCCTGCCCCGTCGGTGGCCCCAACTTCACGCTGCTCGGTGCGGGTCCGGGACGCAAGGATCTGAACGCCATCAATGCTCAGATCCTGCCGCTGGGCAGCAACGACAGCAAGGTCACCTGGCTCGCCGGGCTGAACTACAAGCCCAATGCCGATACGCTGGTCTATTTCAAGGCCTCCACCGGCTTCAAGGGCGGTGGCTTCGACGCGGTCGGCACTTACCGGCCCGAAACCAACACCGCCTTCGAAGGCGGCTGGAAGCAGACCTTCGGCGATCACCGCCAGCACCAGTTCAACCTCGGCGCGTTCTACTACGACTACAAGGACCTCCAGGTCTCGGTCCTGCTCGACACCACGGTGGGCGGTCAGACCTTCAACGCGGGCAAGGCCAAGATCTGGGGCATCGAAGCCTCGGCGAGCATCCAGCTGGATGACGCGACGAACTTCCACACCTCGTTCAACTACCTGAACGCGGAGTACAAGGAACTGCTCGCCCAGTTCAACGTGCTCGATCTGAGCGGCGCGCTCAACGGCATCGGCGATCTCGATCCCACGACTCCCGGCGTGCAGCAGCCGAACTTTGCCGGCAATCGCCCGCCGTTCTCGCCCAAGTTCATCATCACCGCCGGGATCGACCACACCTTCCAGTTGGGCGGTGCGGGCAGCCTGACGGCGCGTGCGGACACGACCTTCAAGTCGTCCTACTTCACCGACTTCTACAACTACCGCGACGGCACGCAGCAGGCGTTCACGCAGAGCGACTTCAGCCTCGAGTACCAGACCGCCAACAAGCGCTACTCGCTGATCGCCTTCGTGAAGAATGTCGAGAACACCCGCCCGCTGACTTACGGCAGCTTCATCTCGGCAGGTCCGGACGACGTGTTCAACTGGCAGTTCGGTACGCCGCGCACCTACGGGATCCGTCTCGGCGTGAAGTTCTGATCTGATCTGACTTTCCAGGCGGGGGCGTCTGGCGCGCGCCCCCGACATCCGGCAGCCGGCCGATCGAACAAGGGAGAACGGACATGACCTTGTCCGTCTGTGTCGAATGGCCGCTTGCCGAACGTAAGGAAACGCCACGGGAGCAGTCCTGCGTCAACAGGGCCGCATCCTGTGCCTGAGCGCCTCTCGCTGGCCGAACGGGCCAGCTACGGCTTCGGCGATTTCGGCTACAGCCTTGCCTACAACATGGCAGGCGCGTTCCTGCTCTATTACTACACCACTGTCGTCGGGCTTCCGGCGGCAGCGGTCGGCACGATCTTCCTCGTCGCGCGCCTGCTCGATGCGGTGATCGATCCGCTGGTGGGCATCGCGGTCGACAAGACGCGCAGCCGCTGGGGCCGCACCCGGCCCTATTTCCTGTTCACCGCGCTGCCCTATGTCGCCGTCTTCATCGCCACGTTCAACGTGCCGCACTGGGGCCAGAGTGCGCAGCTCGTCTATGCCTTCCTCACCTTCAAGGCGCTGGGCATCATCATGAGCTTCGGCTCGATCCCCTACACCGCGCTCATGCCGATGATGACCGACGCTCCGGCGGACCGCCTGCGCCTTGGCGGCTGGCGCTCGATCGGCACCTCCGTGGGCGTCATCCTCGGCACCGCTGCGACGATGCCGCTGGTCGGCGCGCTCGGCGGCGGCAACGAGGCGCATGGCTTTCTCATGGTCACGCTGCTGTTCGGCGCGCTCTCGCTCCTCGCGCTCGCGATGCTCTTCCGCAACTGCCGCGAGCGCATTGCCGACGAGGCGCCTGCTTCGGCCTTCCGCACCCTTCCAGCCATCGGCCAGATGCTGCGCAACCGCGCCTGGGCCGTCTGCTTCGGCTTCTGCCTGCTCTACTTCGTGCGTTTCGGCGCGATGCTGGGCCTGACGATCTTTTATGCCAAGGACGTCGTCCAGAAGCCGTGGCTGATCCCGGTCATGCTGCCGATGGTCTCGGGCGGCCTGCTCCTCGCTGCCTTCATCGCTCCGCCGATCCTCGCGCGCACCGGCATCAGCAAGGGCTGCATCGGCGCCATCGCGACTGCATTGGTGCTGCTTGCCGCCATGGCCGGACTCGATCATGCGGCAGACTTGCAGTTCGGCGCGCTCGCCGTACCTCCGCTGCTGCTCCCCTATTTCGCGTTCTCCATCGTCACCTCGGTCACGATCACCGGCATCTTCTCGATGGCCGCCGCGACCGCAGACTACCACCAGGCGCTGTTCGGCGTGCGCCACGAAGGCCTCCTGTCTTCCGGCATCAGCACCTCGACCAAAGTCGGCATGGCCATCGGCACCGCGCTCGGCGCCTTCGTGCTGTCTTGGGCCGGCTACGTCCCCGATGCGGTTACCGAGGCCGTCCGCGCCGATATCCGCCAAGCCTATTTCCTCGCCGCTGGCACCCTGCTTGCGGCGCAGGCCGCCGTTGTCTGGTTCTGGCCGATGGATGGCAACTGGCGCGCCCGGTTCGGCGCAAAGGCCCCTTGACTCGGACCGCAAATTTCTAGAATTAGCATTCTAATAATGCTTCAGGAATCGCAGGCAGCCACGCGATTCCATTTCACGATCAGAGCGGCGCTTTGGCAGCCGCCTCAGGGGAGACAGCACAGTGCCGATTCTGCGCGGCGTAAGCCTGTACAGCTTTCAGAACGAGACCTTCCAGGGCCAGATGACCCTTGAGGACTGCATCCGCACCTGCGCCGAGATGGGCGCGAACGGCATCGAGGTCATCGGCGAGCAAACCTTCTGGGGCTGGCCCGAAGTCGGCGTCGACGACGCGGAAATCGCCAACTGGCACCAGCTCATCGCCAAGTACGATTGCGTGCCCGTCAGCCACGATTTCATGCTCGACTACAAGCGCTACAAGGGCCGCGAGATGCCCTTCGCCGAGCAGGTCGCCAGCGTGAAGAACGACATCGACTTCGGCGCCCGCCTCGGCATGAAGTACATCCGCGCGCTTGTCTCGATCGCACCCGAAGTGCTCGTCGCCGCCGCGCCTTATGCCGAGGAAAAGGGCATCAAGATCCTTATCGAGGTCCACGCCCCGCTGCACTTCGATCATCCGTGGATCATCCGCCACGCCGAATGCTTCGAGAAGTCGGGTTCGGATGCGCTCGGCTTCCTGCCGGACATGGGCATGTTCCTCCATGCCTTCCCGCCGGTCTGGAAGGAAAAATTCATGCGCATCGGCGTGCCGCAGAACATCGCCGACTACATCGTGAAGGCTTACGAGGACCGCGTCCTTTCGGAATACGTCATCCTCAACGTCCAGCAGATGGGCGGCACTGGCCCCGCCATCGCGATGGCCGAAACGCTGCGCCACAATGCCGCGTTCGAGCCGAAGCGCATGCTCGATTACATGCCGCGCATCCACAACATCCACGGCAAGTTCTACGAGATGACCCCGGATTCCACTGGCTCCTACGTCGAGCCTTCGATCCCCTACGACAAGATCGTCGCGGTGCTCCAGCAGGGCGGCTACGACGGCTACATCTGCTCCGAATACGAAGGCAACCGCTGGATCGAGGACAAGGAAGAGCCCGACAGCGTCGAGCAGGTCCGCCGCCAGCAGGTCATGCTCGCGCAGCTCCTCGGCGAACCCACCCCCCAGCTCCGCGCTGCTGCCTGAGGAACCGATCCCATGATGGACAACAAGATGATCGTCGAGGCCAGCCTCGAGAGCTCCGATCTGGGCTTCGCCTTCTACGGCCGCCTGCCCTACTACCGCGGCCTCGGCCTCTCGATGGTCGAGGACATCGTCGTCACCGTAGACGGCGAGCCGGTCGCCCGTGAGGACATTCGCTTCCACGTGCGCGGCAAGACCTACACGCTCGACCAGATGGAAACGGTCTATGACGACCGCTGGAACTTCGGCGAGAAGGCCAAGATCATCGCGATGAAGCCCGGCGGCCTCCCCGCCGGCGATCACAAGATCGAGTTCGCGGTGCGCATGCGCGTGTCCTACCTGCCCTTCGTCCCCACCACGAAGGACACCAAGGTTCTCGCGCTGGCCGCCTGACACTTATGACCCAACTGACTCTCGACCAGGCCGCTCTCCTCACGGCGGGAGCCTCCATGTGGGCCACGCCCGCCGTGCCGGACGTCGGCATTCCGTCGTTCGCCATGAGCGACGGACCGATGGGCATCGCCAGCGGCCTTGTCGACGAGCGTGACGTCGCCCGGCTTTCCCCTTGCGCCACCGCGCTGGGGGCAAGCTGGGACATCGATCTCGCCCGGCGCATCGGCACCTTGGTCGGGCAGGAAGCAGTGGGGCGCGGCATCGACATGGTGCTCGCCCCCAATATCAACCTCGCCCGCAGCCCCCTCGCCGGCCGCGCATTCGAGTATTTCTCCGAAGACCCGCTGCTGGCCGGCGTTCTCGGCGCAGCTTGGATCGGCGGCCTGCAATCGACCGGCACCGGCTCCTGCGCCAAGCACCTCGTCTGCAACGACAGCGAAACCGCGCGCGACACAATGAACGTCGAGGTCGACGAGCGCACCTTGCGCGAGGTCTACCTCCTCCCCTTCGAATTCGCCGCCGCCGCTGGCTGCGCGGGCATGCTTGCCGCCTACAACCGCGTGAACGGCCAGTATTGCGCCGAGCAGCACCATATCCTCACCGAAATCGTGAAGGGCGAATGGGGCTACCAGGGCGTCATCATGTCCGACTGGTTCGGCACCCATTCCACCGCGCCGACGCTGCTCGGCGGGCTGGACCTTGAAATGCCCGGCCCAGCGCGGTTCCTCGGCGCCAAGTCCGCCGCTGCCGTCACCGCAGGCGAAGTCGCAGAATCCCGCGTGCAGGATGCCGCCACCCGCGTGGCCAACGCCGCAGCGCGCGTCACCGGTGCCAAGTCGCAGCCGCTCGCCGAAGCCCAGATCACCGCGCTGCTGGAAGAAGCCGCCGCTGCCGGGATGGTTCTCCTCAAGAACGACGGCGATCTCCTGCCGCTCGATCCCGCCAGCACCAAGACGCTCGCCGTCATCGGCCCCAACGCCGCCGCCCCCTGCTTTCAGGGCGGCACTTTCGCCAAGATCTCGGTCCGCCCGGACCTCCCCTCGCCCATCGACGCCATCCGCGCCCGCTTCGGCAAACACTGCGAGGTGATCTTCGAACCCGGCGTCGATCCCGCCCCGCGCCTGCCGCTGATGCCCGTCGCCCCCGCGCACGACATCGGCGATGGCTGCACAAGCGGCATGACGCTCGACTACTTCGCCACGCCCGATTGCAGCGGCGAGCCCATGACCCGCGAGACGCGCGACACCAATTCGCTCGTCTGGTTCGCGGGCATGCACGATCAGGCCCCCTTTGCGAAGGGCGGCTCGATCCGCGCCGCGGGCCGCTTCACGGCCGCGAAGTCCGGCACCCACCGTTTCCACCTCGGCGCCACCGGTGTCGCGCGCCTCCTCGTCGATGGCCGCGAAGTCCTCGCCACCACCGAATGCCCTCCGGGCGACACCATGGGCGTGCTCAAGGCGGGTGACAGCGAGAGCGCTCCGATCGAGCTGACCGCCGGCCAGACGGTCGACATCGTCGCCGAATTCACCTTCACCGGCGCCCGTGTCCACGGCCTGTGGTACGGCATCCGGGCCCCCGGCAGCGGCGAGGAACTGCTCGCCGCCGCCGAAGCCGCCGCGCAAAGAGCCGATGCCGTCGTCCTCATCGTCGGCGAGACCTCGGACAGCTCGGTCGAAAGCAAGGACCGCCCCGACACGCGCCTTCCCGCCGGACAGCTCGAACTGATCGCGCGCGTCACCGCCGCAAACCCCCGCGTCGCCGTCGTCACCAACGTCGGCCACGCCTATGACGCCGCGTGGGAAGACCACGCCGCCGCCCACCTCGCCACCTGGTACCCCGGCGAAGGCTTTGCCGCTGCGCTTGCTTCGGTGCTCGCCGGAGACCGCGAACCCGGCGGCCGCATGCCCGTCACCATCGCGCGCGCCGAGGCCGATTATCCCGGCTATCACCTGCAGCCGCAGGCCGATGGCTCGCTGCCCTATACCGACGGCACGCGCATCGGCTATCGCGGCGTGATCACCGCCGGTAAGACCGCGCGCCACACGCTGGGCGCCGGGCAAGGCTACGCCCGCTTCGAATGGTCGCACCCGGCAGTCGCGGCAGAGGGCGTCGCGATCACGGTCACCAACCTCTCCGCACGCGCCGGTTCCGATATCGTTCAGGTCTATCGCGACAGCCCGGAGCCGACGCTGATCGGGTTTGCCAAGGTCCATCTCGAACCGGGCCGCGCAGCGCTCGTCACGGTCCCGCTCGCCCGCCGCCGCTTCATGACGTGGGGCGATGCTGGCTGGGAACTGCTGCCGACCCCGCACACCGTGCGCATCGCACGCCATGCGGAAGATTCCGGGAGCACGCTGGACATCGATGCCCGGACGCTCGAGCATCAGGCGCCCTAGAACCAGAAACCGCAGTATGGAGAAGGATCAGTGAGTCGGTTGCGCATGGCCATGATCGGCGGCGGCCCCGGTGCCTTCATCGGCCCCGTCCACCGCATTGCCGCCGAACTCGACCGGGAAATCGAACTGGTCGCAGGGGTCTTCTCCAGCGATCCCGCCCGCAGCCGCGTCGGCGGCGAGGCCTATGGCCTCGATCCGGCCCGCGCCTTTGGCAACCTTGCCGAAATGCTCGCCGCTGAAACGGCCCGCGCGGATGGTGCCCAGTTTGTCGCCGTGGTCACGCCGAACCACGACCATCTCCCCTCCGCCAGGGCCGCGCTCGCCGCAGGCCTCCCCGTCATCAGCGACAAGCCGATGACGGCCACGCTGGCCGAAGCGCGCGACCTGGCCGCCGCCGTCGGAGCATCCGGCCTCCCCTTCGCCCTCACCTACACCTATTCCGGCTACCCGCTCGTGCGCGAAGCCCGCGCCCGCATCGCCGCCGGTGCGCTCGGCCAGATCCGCAAGGTCGTCGTCGAATATCCGCAAGGCTGGCTTGCAGGACCAGCGGAAGGCAAGCAGGCCGAATGGCGCGTCGATCCGCTACGCGCCGGTGCCGGCGGCTGCATCGGCGATATCGGCGTCCATGCCTTCCAGCTGGCCGAGTTCGTGACCGGCCTCCACGTCACCGAACTGCTGGCAGACCTCGGCGCCGTCGTCCCCGGCCGCCAGCTCGATGATGATTGCTCCGTCCTTCTCCGCTTCGAAAACGGGGCGCGCGGCGTCCTCCTCGCCAGCCAGATCGAAGTCGGCGAGCTCAATGGCCTGCGCATCCGCGTCTATGGCGAAAGTGGCGGCCTCGCGTGGAAGCAGGAGGAGCCGAACACGCTCATCCTCCACCATCTCGATGGCCGCAGCGAGGTGATCCGCGCGGGCACCGGCCTGCTCGGCCCCGACGCTGCGCGCCGCACCCGCACCCCCGGCGGCCACCCCGAAGGCTATCTCGAAGCCTTCGCCAATCTCTACCGCGACTTCGCCGAACTGGTCCGCGGCGGCAGCGCTCCACTGCTCCCCGGCGCCGCCGAAGGCCTGCGCTCGATGGCCTTCATCGACACCGCCGTCCGCGCCAGCGCTGCCCGCAGCGGCTGGACCCCACTTACCGTCTGAGGACCCGCCCCCATGAAGACGATTCTAGGCCCCGGCATCTTCCTCGCCCAGTTCGCAGGCGATGCAGCCCCCTTCAACAGCCTCCCCGCCATCGCCGACTACATGGCCGGCCTCGGCTACAAGGGCCTCCAGATCCCCAGCTGGGACGCGCGCCTGTTCAACCTCGATCTCGCGGCGGAAAGCCAGACCTACTGCGACGAGATCAAGGGCATGCTGGCGGACAAGGGCCTCGCCATCACCGAGCTGTCGACCCACCTGCAAGGCCAGCTCGTCGCGGTCCACCCCGCCTTCGACGCGCAGTTCGATGGCTTCGCGCCCGCCGAACTCCACGGCAAGCCCAAGGCCCGGCAGGAATGGGCCGTCCAGCAGGTCAAGAACGCCGCAGTGGCAAGCCGCCGCCTCGGCCTCACCGCGCACGCCACGTTCTCCGGCGCGCTGGCCTGGCCCTACTTCTACCCCTGGCCCGCCCGCCCCGCCGGCCTTGTCGAGGATGCCTTCGCCGAACTTGCCAAGCGCTGGAAGCCGATCCTTGACGTGTTCGAGGACAACGGTGTCGACGCCGCCTACGAAATCCACCCCGGCGAGGACCTCCACGACGGCGTCACTTTCGAGCGCTTCCTCGAAGCCGTCGGCAACCACCCGCGCGCCAATATCCTCTACGATCCCAGCCACTTTGTGCTGCAGTGCCTCGACTATCTGCAGTTCATCGACATCTACCACGAGCGCATCAAATGCTTCCACGTGAAGGACGCCGAGTTCCGCCCCAATGGCCGCTCCGGCGTCTACGGCGGCTATCAGGGCTGGGTCGACCGCCCCGGCCGCTTCCGCTCGCTGGGTGACGGACAGGTCGATTTCGGCGGCATCTTCTCCAAGATGGCCGCCAACGACTTCGCCGGCTGGGCCGTGCTCGAATGGGAATGCGCCTTGAAGCATCCCGAAGTCGGTGCAGCGGAAGGCGCGCCTTTCATTGATCGGCACATCATCAAGGTCACCGAGCACGCTTTCGACGATTTCGCCGCAGGTGGTGCCGACCGCGCGCTCAACCGCCGCATCATGGGCATCGGCGAATGACCGGCTGGAGCCGCCGCAGCTTCCTCGGCGCGGCTTCGCTCGTCGCGCTGCTCAGCTCAGCGCCCGGCGGCGCTGCAGTGCTCAAGGCCCTTGACCCGAAGGCTGCGCCCTCCCCCCGCCAGCGCAAGCTGATGCGCGTGGTGGCCGAAGCCGTGATCCCCACCACCGACACCCCCGGTGCCGGTTCTGTCGGCGCAGGCGATTTCGTGCTGGTCGCGCTTGCCCATGGCCTTGAAGGGACACGCAAGCCGCTTGCTTCCGATCCGTCGCTCACGCCCTACCTGCGATCAGATGGCAGCCTCGATCACGCCGCCTGGCTCGATGGCAAGCTCGGCGCGGCCTGGCTCACGCTGCCCCCGGCGCGCCAGTCCGAACAGCTCGCCTCACTCGATGCGTCTGCATTCAAAGGCGATCCCGCCGCCGCCCCATGGCGCGCGATCAAGGCGCTGATCCTTACCGGCTACTATACCAGCGAAGTGGGCGGCTCCAAGGAACTCAACTACGAACTGGTCCCCGGCCGGTTCGATCCCAAGGTGCCCGTGACGCCCGAAACGCGCGCCTATTCCAGCGACTGGACGGCAGTGGACTTCGGCTGATGGACGACAATCTCACATTCGACGCAATCGTCGTCGGCTCCGGCATCACCGGCGGCTGGGCGGCCAAGGAATTGACCGAGGCTGGGCTCAAGGTCCTCCTCCTCGAACGCGGCCGCAAGATCGAGCATCAGGTCGATTACGAGACCGAATTGAAGGCGCCGTGGGAAATGCCCTTCCGCGGCGAGGGCGATGCCGATCTCTACGCCAGCGAATATGCAGTGCAGCGGCTCAATCGCCATTTCACCGAGTTCACGCAGAACCACTTCGTGAACGACGCGCAGAACCCCTACCAGACCGGCGAGGGCACCGATTTCACGTGGTTCCGCAGCTACCAGCTCGGCGGCCGCTCGCTGACGTGGGGGCGGCAGTCCTATCGCTGGTCGGACTACGATTTCGGCGCCAACAAGCGCGATGGCCACGGCACTGACTGGCCGATCCGCTACGCCGATCTTGCACCGTGGTACGACAAGGTCGAGGAATTCATCGGCGTCTCCGGCGCGGCGGAAGGCCTGCCCCAGCTGCCCGACGGCAAGTTCCTCCCCCCCTTCGCGCTCAACGTGGTCGAGCAGGCGGCGCGCGAGAAGATCATGGCGGCGTGGCCCGAACGCCGCCTCACCATCGGCCGCACGGCCAATCTCACGCAGGAAAAGGACGGCCGCGGCCCCTGCCAGAGCCGTTCGATCTGCGCGCGCGGCTGCTCCTACGGCGCCTACTTTTCAACCCAGTCGAGCACGCTGCCCGCCGCGCAGGCGACCGGCAACCTGACGCTGATCACCGACGCGGCGGTCGAGAAGATCGACTACGACCCGAACACCCGCCGCGTCACCGGCGTGCGCTGGATCGACAGCAAGACGAAGACCCGCCGTCAGGCCACCGCACGGATGGTCTTCCTCAATGCGGGTGCCTTCAACTCGGTCCACCTCCTGCTGAACTCGGCGAGCGAGGCCATGCCCAGCGGCCTCGCCAACATCAGCGGCGTGCTCGGCACGCACATCATGGACCACGCCAACACGCTCTCCGCCGCCGCGATCATGCCCGGCTTCGAGGCGTGGACCACCTTCGGCAACCGCCCCACCGGCGCGATCATCCCGCGCTATCGCAACATGGACGTGATGGAC
The DNA here is from genome assembly GCF_001296055.1 of Novosphingobium sp. AAP93. Classification (NCBI taxonomy): domain Bacteria; kingdom Pseudomonadati; phylum Pseudomonadota; class Alphaproteobacteria; order Sphingomonadales; family Sphingomonadaceae; genus Novosphingobium; species Novosphingobium sp. AAP93. The sequence continues at coordinate 46,938 of NZ_LJHZ01000001.1, read as the reverse complement.
GGCGTCGGCCACACGCGCGGCTTCTCGTTCCAAGGCGGCGCGCTGCAATCGACGTGGACGGCCGGCAAGCGCGAGGCCGGGATCGGCGCCGACTACAAGGCCAGGCTCAGGAAGCCCGGCCCATGGCGCATGGTCCTCGTCGCCTTTGCCGATTGCGTCCCCCGCGCGAGCAACCGCCTCACGCTCGACCGCACGAAGTTCGACGCCAACGGCATCCCGCAGCTCCACATCGATTTCGCGTTCGGCGCGGAGGAGCACGCTGCGCTCGCGCAGGCCAAGGCCGACGCGACCGAAATGCTGACCAAGGCCGGCGGCCACGTGATCTTCGGGTTCGACCGCCCCGGCGCGGGCGGCACCGCGATCCACGAAATGGGCGGCGCGCGCATGGGGCTCGATCCGGCGACCTCGGTGCTCAACAAATGGAGCCAGGCCCACGACGTCGCCAATCTCTTCGTCACCGACGGCGCGCAGATGGCCTCCTCCGCCTGCCAGAACCCCTCGCTCACCTACATGGCGCTGACCGCGCGCGCCGCCGCCCATGCCGTCTCCCTCCTCAAATCGAGTGCGATATGACCGACTACGTCAGGAATGTCTGGTACATGGCCGCATGGGCCGACGAGATCGTCGGCGATGCGATGCTGCCCCGCACCCTGCTCGGCAAACCCTGGCTGATCTGGCGCAAGGCCGATGGCACCTACGCCATGATCGCCGACCGCTGCCCGCACCGCTTCGTGCCGCTCTCGATGGGCACGCGCGTGGGGGACACCGTCCAGTGCCGCTACCACGGCCTCCGCTTCGACAGCACGGGCACTTGCGTCCACTCGCCCTTCCCCGGCGATCCGCCCGCGCATATCACCGCGCCTGCGATGCCGATTGTCGAGAAGCATCGCGGCCTGTGGTTCTGGCCCGGCGATCCGGCCCTCGCGGACCCGGCCAAGATCCCCGACTTCAGCTTCCTCGACGAGGAGCGCGGCATGCACCGCGGCGTCCTGCGCATCGAGGGCAACTACGAACTCATCACCGACAACCTGATGGACCTCACCCACGCCGAGTTCCTCCACATCGAGACCTTCGGCGTCAACGGCTCGATCTTCCACGGCGAACAGACCGTCCGCCACGACGGCGACAACACCATCGGGGGCGCCATCTGGAACAACTGGGACATGACCGAGGCCGAGCCACCCGAATGGTCCAAGCCCATGCTCGAACCCGGCGCGAAGATCGACCAGTGGCTCTACATGCGCTGGCATGCCCCCGCCGCGATGGCGCTCACCGTCGGCCTTGCCAAGTCCGGCACCCAGCGCGCGGACCTCATCGTCCCGCCGATGATCAACCCGCACATCATCACGCCGGAAACAGAGACCTCGTCGCACTATTTCTACGATCACGAGGACAACGCGGCTGCCGCCGAGATGGCCCGCCGCGTCTTCGTCGAGGAAGACGAGCCGATGATCGAGGCTGCCCAGCGCGCGCTCGGCAATCAGGATTTCTGGGACGCGCGCCCCGCGATCCTCAAGACCGACGCCGGCGCGATCCGCGCCCGCCGCGCCCTGATGCAAATGCGCAAGGCGGAAGATACAACGACCTACGTCTAGGCACTCAGCGCAGCTTGGTCAGAAACCCCGAAGTCCGCAGCCACTTGTAAAGCAGCTCGATCCATCCTTCCTCGGGTGTCCCCGGCTGGCCGATGCCGAAACCGTGGCCTCCGCTCGGAAACAAGTGGAACTCGATTGGCCGCCCTGCCGCGCGGTAGCTTTCGATCAGCGGGAAGCCCTTCTCGCGCGCCAGCAGGAAATCGTCCCGCGCGATGGCCACGAACATCGGCGGCGCATCCGCCGGAACCGCCAGTGGCGCCATGTTCGGATAGATCGGCGCCGTGAATGCAGGCCGATCCGCCTTGTCCGTCAGCACCATCGTGCGGCTGAGGAACCCGCCCGCCGAAAAGCCCATGAAGCCGAGCCGCGCGGGATCGACGCCGAACTTCACAGCATTGGCGCGCACAAGCCTCAGCGCTGCAAGGCCATCCTCGCGCGCGATATCGGGCGTGTCGTCCGGCAGCTTCATTGCCGAAGGCTGGCCGTGGATCAGCTTCGTCAGCTCGTCGACGAACACGCCCTGATCCTTCGGCGTGGGCAAGGTCCGGTACTTCAACACGAACGCAGCGACACCGTGGTCCGCCAGCCACCGCGCGATCTCATACCCTTCCTTGTCGATGGCGAGACCAAGGAACCCGCCGCCCGGCGCCACAATCACCGACGCACCGGTTGCGCCCGCTTTCGGCAGAAACGGCAGCAAGGTCGGGCACGTCACATTGCGCACCGCCGGCTTGCCGGCATCCGGATGCCAAATCTCGCTGGCGGGGTCACAGCCTTGCACCGGGAGCGCGATCACGCCCGGCTGCGGCGGCGCAGGCATCGTCGTGCGGGCAATCTCCGACTGCGCCAGAGCATTGGTCCTGAAGGCCACGCAGCCCAGCAGCGCGGCGGCGAGCAGGCGCTTCATGCCGCCGCCCCCTTCTCGCCGTCCTGCGAAAGCAGCACCAGCAACACGATCGCACCCGCCGCGCTGACGATGCCCGCCACAAGGAACGCGCCCTGCATCGTGCCGGTCAGACCGCGCAGCAGCGAAACCAGCAGCGGCGAGGAGAACTGGCCGAAGAAGAACGTCGCCGTCCAGATCCCCATGCCGCGCCCGCGATGCGCGAAGGGCAGCTTGCTTTGCGCCCAGGCGATCAGCGTCGGGATCGCCATGCCCGCGCCGGTCTGCTGCAGCGCCATGCCGAGGATCATGCCCTTCCAGTCCAGCGCCAGTCCCATCGCGGCGAGGCCCGCACCGAGGAAGCCGAGAAAAATCGCGATCAGCGTGGGCGAGCCGACACCCTTCGATCCCAGCCACCAGAACAGCGTCGCGCCGACCAGGATGAACAGCGTCGGCAGCGCGGTGATCTGGCCGATGCTTTCCGGATCCGTCACGCCCAGTTCCTGCCAGACGGTCGCACCATTGACGATGAACACATAGTAGATCGCCGAGGAGAACAGCGTCAGCCCGGCGATCCCCAGCATTGCGCTCCACGGGAAGCCTGCGGTGTCCTTCTCGTCCATGCCCAGCATCATGCGCACGGTGGCATCGCTCTCCGGCTCGAACATCCAGCGCACCATCGCCGCCCAGATCGGCACTGCCAGCAGATAAAGCAGGAAAATGCCGTTCCAGCGCCACGCGGTCATCGTCCCGGCAAAGAAGATCATCACCGAGGACAGCGCCGGCCCGACCAGCCCCTGCAAGGCCAGCCATTTGCGGCGGCCATCGTCGGGCCAATAGTCGGCGATCAGCGTGTTGACCGTGGTCAGGATCACCGCCTCGCAAAGCCCCAGCAGCAGCCGCGAAGCATAGATCACGTTCAGGTTCTCCAGCAGGAACGGCGCGGCGCCGATCAGGCCGTAGAAGAAGGTCGAAACCAGCAGCAGCTTGCGCCGCCCGAAGCGGTCGACCATCAGCCCGGCAAACAGCGCCACCAGCGCAATCGTCAGCCCCGGCGCAGTGACCATCGAGGGTACCTTGGTCGGCGCGGTCGGATCGGTCGGCGCAAAGTGGCCGATGATCGCCGGGATCGCCGGAAACATTGTCACGATGGCCAGAATCGGCAGGAAGCCCGCGATGATGACGGTCATGCCCTGCGGCAATCCTGCGTGAGGGCCGGCCTTGCGCCCGTCCATAGGTGTACTTGCCAAGGTATTCTCCCGAAACAATTTTTCTGCGCCGAACGGGCTGTCATCCCCATGATACCCTGCGCGCCAGCCTTGACCATAGGCGACACATCGGCATAATAGAAGCAAGATTTTAATTTGACCGGGCCGACAGCCCCGGCTGACGGGGACAACAAACAGGCGATGACAGCGCACGCAGCCTCGGCAGCCCGAAAGCCCGGCAAGCAGCCGCACGAACTCGATGATCGTCAGCGCGCGCTCGCCTTCTTCACCGTGCTTACCGCCGTCGTCCTCGAAGTGGCGGACACCACCATCGTCAACACCGCGCTGCCTGCGATCCGCGACGGGCTCGGCGCGTCTCCCGCTGCCATGCAATGGATCGTCGCGGGCTATCTGCTTACGCTCGGCTCGCTGCTGCTGCTCGGCGGACGGCTGGGCGACACCTTCGGCCATGACCGCCTGTTCCTCGGCGGCGTCGCCAGCTTCGTCGCCGCCTCGGCCCTGTGCGGCCTCGCCCCCACGCCGGGCGTCCTCGTCCTCGCCCGCGTGCTGCAAGGCGCGGCAGGCGCGATGATGGGCCCGCAGACCATGGCCATCGTCCAGCTGCTCTACACCCCGCTCGAGCGCGTGAAGCGGCTCGCCTTCTTTGGCATGATCATCGGCCTTGCCGCCATCGTCGGCCCGATCATCGGCGGCTTCCTGATCGAGCTCAACCTGTTTGGCCTCGGCTGGCGGCTGATCTTCCTGATCAACCTCCCCGTCGGCCTCTTCGCCCTCGCCATGGGCCGGATCACGCTTCCCCGCACCGGCGAGGAGCACAAGGGTCTCGCCATCGATCTCACCGGAGCCGCCCTTTTCGCCTTGGGCTTCGGCCTGATCCTCTTCGCGCTGATCCAGGCGCACGAGAACCTCGGCCCCGTCGCCGCAGCAGCGATCCTTGCGGCAGGCCTCGGCGCAGTCATCCTCGGCGTCCGCCGCTCCATCGCCCGCCGCGCAAAAGGCCTGCCGGCGATGATCGAGCCGACATTGTTCGCGCTCCCCACCTTCCGCTGGGGCGTCACTGCGGCCATGGCCTTCAACAGCAGCTCGGTCGGCTTCCTGATGATCTTCGCCGTCGCGCTCCAGCAGGGCCTTGCGCTCACCCCGCTGAAGACCGCGCTGATCCACATCCCCTTCGGCCTCGGCGTGATGATCGCGGTCGGCCTCCTCGTCCCGCGCCTGCTTCCCCGCCTCGGACGGCTGCTCCCGATGGCAGGTGGCATGCTGATGGCCGCAGGCATCATCAGCACCCTCGTCCTGATCCACCGCCGGATCGACGGCGGCGCGATCCTGATCGTCACGCTCGCGCTCGCCGGCATCGGCTTCGGCACGCTGTCCGGCCCGCTCGGGCCCATTGCCGTCTCGGAAGTCCCGCGCACCCACGCCGGCACCGCGAGCGCCACCATGCGCACCGCCCAGCAACTCGGCGGCGCGCTCGGCATCGCGCTCGTCGGCTCGGCCTATTTCGCGGTCGGCGGGCACGATCCGGCAGCGCGCCTCGCCGGCCTCATCCCCGGCGCCCTGATGATCGCCGCGCTGCTCACCATCGCCATACTTGCCGTCTCGCGCCTGCCGACAACATTGTTCGCGGCAGAGCGCAAACCCGCCGCGGATTGACCTTGCGCCCATACATCGGCATTGTCGATTGGAATCAAATTAAATCCATCCATCAAATGGATGGATAATCATCGCGGGAGATTATATGGAAGTGAAACCCGTCCGCCGCGTCGTCACCGGCCACAATGCGTCCGGCCTTGCGATCATCCAGGAAGACGGCGCCGCGCCCCGCGTCCAGCAGGTCGGCGGCGCCATCGGCCCGATGTTCCACGAAGTGTGGAACACGCAAGGCACGCCCGCCTTCATCGACGCCGCCTCGGGCGAACCGCATGAAGCCGGCATCGTCCTCGCCCCGCCCAAGAACGGCACCCGCATCCGCGTGCTCGACATTCCGCCCGAAGGCGACGGCATCCGCAACATGACGGCAGAGGAAGCCGCCGCCCACTTCGCCGAGATCGGCGCCGGCCACGCCTCCAACGCCGCCAAGGCAGGCGCCCGCCACGCGCTGATGCACCGCACCGAAACCATCGACTACGGCATCGTCATCGAAGGCGAACTCGTGCTGATCATGGATGAGGGCGAAACCACGGTGTACCCCGGCGACATCGTCATCCAGCGCGGCACCAACCACGGCTGGGCCAACCGCAGCGACAAGAACTGCCGCATCGTCTTCGTCCTGATCGACGGCGAATTTGCGCCCGAGCTCAAGGCATGAGGCTCGCCACCCTGCGCGACGGCACGCCCGATGGCGCGCTGGCGGTCGTCTCGGCCGACGGGACGCGCGTCCTGCGCGTCGGCGGCAGCCTGCTTTCGGCGATGGAGGACTGGCTCGCAGCGCAGGCCAGGCTGGAAGCCGCCGAAGCCCGCCTCGCCGCCGGCGAAGGCGTCTCCACCGACGACGTCGACTTCGCCGCGCCGCTCCCGCGCACATGGCAGTGGCTCGATGGCTCGGCCTTCACCACCCACGGTGATTTGATGGCCGTGGCCTTCAACCACGATCCGCTCGGCAATGATCGCCCGCTGATGTACCAGGGCCTGTCCGATCGATTCTACGGCCCCGCCGATCCGGTCCCCTTCCCCGCGATGGAGCACGGCATCGATTTCGAAGGCGAATTCGGCGTCGTCGTCGATGCCGTCCCGATGGGCACGACCGCCGAAGAAGCGCTCAAGCACATCCGCCTGATCGTCCAGATCAACGACTGGTCGCTGCGCGCCATCGCCCCCATCGAGATGAAGACCGGCTTCGGCTGGGTCCAGGCCAAGCCCGCCTGCTCGATGGCGCCCTTCGCCGTCACGCCCGATGAGCTCGGCAATGCCTGGCAGGACGGCCGCGTCGGCCTCGATCTCATCATCGACTGGAACGGTAAGCAGGTCGGCCGCGCCAACGGCGCCCCGATGGCTTTCGGCTTCCACGAACTTGTCGCCCACGCCGCGCTCACCCGCGATCTTGTCGCCGGAACGGTGATCGGTTCGGGCACTGTCTCGAACGCCAACTATGCCGAAGTCGGCTCCAGCTGCATCTCGGAAATCCGCGCGATCGAGACCATCGCCCACGGCGCGCCGCAGACGCCGTTCATGGCCTTCGGCGATACCGTGCGGATGACCGCGGTGGACAGCGCAGGCCGCGCGCCGTTCGGCCAGATCGATCAGGAGGTCGTGAGGGCCTAGCAATTGCGGGCCGCCCCGGTGTAGGATCACCGAAACGACCCCATTACGAGGCGGCCCCACACCCATGACCAGACCCAAGCGGGCCACTATCGTCGACGTCGCGCGCATGGCCGAAGTCTCCGCCAAGACCGTCAGCCGCGTCGTCAACAACGAGCCCCATGTCACCGAAGCGGTGAAAACCCGCGTGCGCGAGGCGATGCGCGCGCTGCGCTATCATCCCAATGTCGCCGCGCAAGGCCTCGTCCGCAGCCGCTCCTACCTGATCGGCCTCGTCTACGAAAAGCCCAGCCCCAGCTACGTCGTCGAACTCCAGAAGGGCGCGCTCGAACGCCTCCACGGCGAGCGCTTCCGCCTCGTCGTGCTGCCGGTCGAATCCGTCACCGAGCGCGAGGACGAGATCATCGCCCTCCTGCGCTCCGCCGCACTCGATGCCGTCCTCCTCGCCCCGCCAGCCTCGGACCACGCCGGGCTGATGAAGGAATTGCGCGAAGTCGGCATGCCGTTTGCGCGCATTTCGCCCACCCGCCTGCTCGGCCAAGGCCCCTCGGTCGCGATGGACGATGTCGCCGCCGCGCAGGAAGCGGCCGAACATCTCGTCAATCTCGGCCACAAGCGTATCGGCGTGATCAAGGGCGATCCCAGCCACGCCGCTTCCGACGCGCGTCTCGTCGGCACGATGCAGGCGCTCGCCAAGGCCGGGATCACGCTGCACCCCGAACTCATCGAATCCGGCCTGTTCACCTTCGATTCAGGCCTCGCCGCCGCGCGCCGCCTGCTCGCGCTCGATCCGCCCCCCACCGCGATCCTCGCCCAGAACGACGACATGGCCGCCGCCGCCATCACCGCCGCGCGCGAATGCGGGCTGCTCGTACCGGAAGATCTCTCGGTCGTCGGCTTCGACGATTCCGATATCTCGCGCGTCGTCTGGCCCCCGCTCACCACGATCCGCCAGCCCGTGGAAGACATGGCCTACCGCGCGATGGACATGCTCCTCCACGTGCTGCGGGGCGAACCCGAAGGTGCCGACGTCCAGCTCGGCCACGAACTCCTCATCCGCCGCAGCACCGCCCCGCCGAAAGCGGGACTATAGGCCAGAACCCCATTCCAAACCCCGCTCACCCTGAGCCTGTCGAAGGGTGCTGGCACCACGTCCGGGTATGATGCTTCGACAAGCTCAGCATGATCGGCTGGTGGCGTGAGACAGCCCGCCTAATCCGCCAGCGCCAGATCGTCGAACGAGAGCAGCGCCGCCCCCACCGCCGAGGCATCCTCCGCCAGCGCCGCCGCCATCACCGGCGCGATCGCCGGAGCCTCGCGCCCGCCGCTGCGCAGCAGGAGATTGGTCCGCTGCGTCAGCCGCTCCAGCAGCGGCATGGGCAGTCGCCCGCCTACCAGCACAACCCCCGGATTGATCAGCAGGTTCACCGCCACCAAGGGCTGCACCAGCGCCCGCGCGCATTCCTCGATCCAGTCGTCGAGCACGCGCTGCAGCGCCGCGTCGGCCCCGCTTGCCTCGCCTTGCGCGAACGGCGGCCGGCCCGCCTGCGCCAGTCGCCGGTTAAGCCCAGCGATCGAGACGAGGGACTGCAGCGGCACCGGCGCGCCGCCCTCGCCCAAGACCGGCATGAACCCGATCTCGCCGCTGCGCCCGTCCGCGCCGCGATCATAATGCCCGCCGACGACCAGTCCACCGCCGAGGCCATAGCTGATCAGCACATAGAAAAAGCTCTGCTCGCGCTGCCCGCGCCCGAACTGCATTTCGCCGATGGCCGCCGCCGCCGCATCGTTCTCGATGAAGATGGGCTTCCCCAGCGGCTCGGCAAACAGCGCCTCGAGATTGGTCGCCGACCACTGCGCATAGTCCCCCGGCCTGCCCGGCAAATCGACCACCCCAAGGCCATCGGGCAGCGCAAGGCCGATCCCGGTGATCGCCTCCGCCTCGACCCCGGCCATCGCCAGCAGCTTGTCGAGATTGCGGCGGTAGAAACTGCGCACCTGCTCGGGCAGCGCAAAGGCCACCTCGCTGTCGAGCCGAGCCTTCACCGTGCCCGCAAAGTCCGCCAGCACCATCGTGATATGGTCGCGGTCGACATTGAGGCCGACGGCATGCGCGCCTTCCGCATTGATCACGAGCCGCGTCGCCGGCTGTCCGCGCCCGCCGCGCTGCATGCCGGCAGTGCGCAGCAACCCGCGCTCCATCAGGCGCCGCGTGATGTTGGTCACGGTGGGATGAGCAAGGCCCGTCTGGCGCGCGAGTTCCGCCTTGGTCAGCGTGCCCTGCGCCCGGATCGCCCGCAGCACCATGCGCGTATTGTGCGCCCCCGCATCCTCGATTGTCGCGCCGCGATAGCCGCTGCGCGTCAGCCCCAGGTTCACGCTTCCGCACCCTCCAGCACATCGAGTGCGATTGCCAGCGCGCCCATCGGCCCGGCCTGATCGCCCAGCACCGGTGCACCGACCGTAAACGAAGCTTGCGCATAGCCGCCCAGACTTTCGCGCGCCGCCGCCTCGACCCGCGCCACCAGCCCGGGCCGGTTCGCCAGCACGCCGCCACCCAGCGCGACCCGTTCGGATGCTCCGGTCAACACGATGGTATGGACGAGCCGTGCAAGCACATGGACAAACGGATTCCATACTGGATGCATTTCGTCCAGAGCCTCACCGCTCCGACCCGTTCGGGCAGCCAGCGCGGGTCCGGCTATGAGTCCTTCCACACAGCCCCCGTGAAACGGGCAAATCCCCGGCGCATCGTCACCCGGCGCCCGGTCCACGAATATGTGGCCCATTTCACTGTGTGCACGCCCCGCCATAGTCCGCCCGCCGACCACGAGGCCGACGCCTACTCCGGTGCCGACGGTGATATAGGCATGGTTCGCCATCCCCTGCGCCCCGCCCCAGCGCCCTTCCGCCAGCGCCGCGCCGTTCACATCGCTGTCGAGCCCGACCGGGAGGTCATAGCGCTCCTGCAGATGCGCCGCGAGCCCGAACCCCTGCCACCCCGGCTTGGGCGTCGCGAGGAACGTGCCGAAATCCGCCGCACTGCGGTCGGTCTGGATCGGCCCGAAGGCGGCGACCCCGATGGCTTCGATGGGATAAGCCGCACACCAGACATCGAGGATCGCCGTCAGATCACTTACCGTCGCAGGCGCATCGCGCGTCGGCATCCGGCGCTGGTCGATCACCTCACGTCCCTCGGCGAGCGTCGCGACGCATTTGGTTCCGCCAAGCTCTAGTCCGGCGATCATGCGCCGCCCCACGTCTGTTTGAAGTTGGGCCGCCCCTTCAGCGCCGGATCGAGCAGCCGCGCCAGCATCGCCAGATGCGTCGGCGCCGCCGCACGGTAGCGGCCCATCACCTCGCGGATCTGCCCGATCACCCGCCGCACTTCGCCGAAATCCGCCGCATCGGCCAGCGGATCAAGCGCCTCGGGCACGATTCCCATGCCAGCCGCGACAAAAAACCAGCTGATATCGGCAAACAGCTCCCGCCGCCGCGACACAATCCGTCCCGTCCGCCGGAACAACTCCAGCTTGGCCGCCAGACTGTCCGGCAGAGGGTTCGCCCTGATCTCGTCCCAGAACGGCTCGCCATGCCGCCGGTTGGGCACGTAGTGGAGCAGCAGGAAATCGCGGATATGCGCATATTCGTCCGCCGCCTCGCGGTTGTAGGCCGCCGCCAACGCCGGATCGCAGTGCCGGTCCGGGAAGTAGTCCAGCAGCCGGTTCAGCGCGGTGTGGATGAGGTGAATGCTCGTCGATTCCAGCGGTTCCAGAAATCCGCTCGAAAGCCCGACCGCGAGGCAGTTCTTCACCCACATCGCCTTGCGGTGCCCGGCGGTGAAGCGCAGGAAGCGCGGCTCTGCCAGCGGCTCTCCTGCCGCCGCCTCGCGCAATGTCTCCGCCGCCTGCTCGTCGCTCACATGGCGGCTCGAATAGACATAGCCATTGCCCACCCGCGACTGCAGCGGAATGCGCCAGCGCCACCCCGCCTCGTGCGCTGCCGAAATCGTGTAAGGCGCAGGCGGCCCCACTGTCGCCGTCGGCATCGCCACCGCCCGGTCGCACGGCAGCCACGAGGTCCAATCCTCATATCCCGCGTGCAGCGCTTCCTCGATCAGCAGCCCGCGAAAGCCCGAGCAGTCGATAAAGAAATCCGCCTCGATCCGCCGCCCATCGGTCAGCCGGACCGCTGCAATCGCGCCATCATCCGCCAGTTCGGCCCCGACAATCCGCGCATCCACATGCGTCACGCCGCGCGCCGTCGCATGCTTCCTCAGGTATTCCGCCACCAGCCCCGCATCGAAATGCAGCGCATAGTTGAGCGCCCCGCCCGGATAGCTGCCATCCGGCGGCGGAAACGCGAACTTGCCGTCCTGAGCCAGCGCAATCGCCGGGCACAGATCGGCAAATGTCTCGTCATGCCCCGCCGCCTTGTTCTTCCACCAATAATGGTGAAACGGCCGCTGGTTGATCGTGACGCCCAGATTGCCGAACGGGTGCCAATAGGAATGGCCGCGTTCCAGCCAGTCGTCAAAGCGGATCGCCAGTTTGAAGGTCGCCTGACAATGGCGAATGAAATCAATCTCATCGACGCCGCAGTTGCTGAGGAACTCGAACACCGGCGGGATCGTCGCCTCGCCCACGCCGACGGTGGGCACATCGCTCGATTCAATCAGCGTGATCTTGCAACCGCTCGGCGCCAGCACAGCCGAAAGCAGCGCCGCCGCCGACCAACCGGCCGTGCCGCCACCCACAATCAGGATCGAGCGCAAGGGATCAGGTGTCATCATCGGTCCGGTTCGATGCTGGCCGTCATCCGGCTACAAGACAAGGCCTCACAAGAAAGGGGGGAAGGCCTAAGCCCTCCCCCCAGAAGAGGCTCCGAGGGAGGTGGAGCAAGCGTTCAGAAGTTGAACTTCACACCGGCGAAGATCCGGCGCGAACCCGATTCAAACCGGAACGGCAGTTCGGGGAATTGCAGGTAGGTCTTGGTGTTTTCCTTGTTGAGGTTGATGCCCTCGACGAACACGTTGAAATTCGGCGTCAGCTGGTAGGAAATCTGCCCGTCGAGCTGGCCATAAGGCTTCTGGTAGATACCCAGCGTGCGCGTCACCCCGCCATCGCCGAAGCCGAAGTTCCCGAGGTAGCTCTTCGAACGCCACGAGTAGGACGCGCGCGCCGCGAACCCGCTTTTCTCGAAGTAGATCTGTCCGTTGAACGAGTGCTTCGACACACCCGGCAGCGGCAGGCCCGTCTCGAAATCGTTCCTGAACTCGGTGCTCGTGTCGGAGAACGTGTAGTTCGCGGTGAAGCCGAGCCCGAACGGGAAGGCATATTGCGCCGCCAGTTCGAAGCCCTTGACCCGGCCGCCATTGCCGTTGACCGGCTGCGAGACCGGACCGATCCGTCCGCCCGCCTGGTCGTTGACGAAGACCGGCACCGTCTGCGTCACGACGAAGCTGTCGACTTCCTTCCAGAACACGCCCGCCGAAAGCAGGCCCTGCCGTCCGAAGTAGTACTCGACGCCAAGGTCGAACTGATAGGCGCGGAACGGATCGAGGCTGGCATTGCCCCGGTTGCCGCTGGTGAACAGGAACCGGTCCGTCGCCGCATCGCGGGTGAAATCGGTGGCGAAACCGCGGCCCAGATCGAACAGCGGCTGGCGCGACGTCACGCGGGCGGCCGAGGCACGCACCTTGATCTCCTGCGTGGCATCGACGACCACGTTCACGCTCGGCAGGAAATCGGTGTAGGACCGCTGGACGCTGGTGGTGTCGAAGTCCTTGACCACGCCGTTCCAGCTGTCGGTGCCGTAGTAGGTCGGGTTCGCCGTGCCCTGGTTCTGGTCCACCTTCAGCTGGGTATTGACGATGCGCAGGCCCACGTTGACGTGGAAGCTGTCATCCTTGCCGCCGATATCGGCCATCACATAGCCGGTCTTGGTCTCTTCCTTGACGAAGAAGGTCTGCAGCGGATCCTCGTAGAAGCCGAAGGGCGTCGAGGGATAGAGGTTCTGGATCCATTTCAGCGCATTGACCATCTGCGCGCGGTTCTGGATCAGCAGCTTGCCGCCCGGAACGTTGGGATTGACCAGCGTCTCGACCCGGCCCGCATTGCTGGTGAACGTGTCGTAAGGCGTGATCAGCGCGGGCGAATTGCCGAAGCGGCTGCAGCCCTTGAACGCCGCCGGCTTGTTGGCCTCGGGCAAGTCGCAGATCTTGTAGCCGATCGCGCCGTCCTGGAAGTAGCCGAGCGGTGTGTAGTTGTAGTTGAAGCCAGGCACGCGCTCGGCCGCGGGGATCTTGGTCGCGTCGATTTCGCCCTTGCCCGAATAGTCGGCCAGATAACGGCCCGAGGTGAAGTCCACCGTGCGCTGGCCATAGCGGAAGCCCGCGCTCACCGTGATCTTGCCCTTCTCGGACGGATCGACATCCCACGCCACGTCGGTGCGGATCGAGTGCCCCTTGATCTTCGAACGGTCCCCGAAGGCCCAGTGCGACTTGAAGAAGCCGTAGGCCGGATTGCTGAACAGGTCCTGCGGGCTGTTCTGCGCGATGCCGAACCTGGGCAGATCGCCGTTGCTGTAGGTGAAGTCGAACGTCGCCGGGGCCGCGCTGTTGAGCGCCACGCCGTTCTGCAGCGGCCCGCCGACCGCGCCCTGCCGTACCGTGTACTTGGTGAAGCGCACGTCGTTGTTGGCGACATCGCGGAACAGGCTGCCGTTCGAGTAGGTCGCCTCGACGTTGGCGCGAAAGTTGGAGCCATTGTCGTACTTGGCGCCGAACTGCACGTTGTCCGAACGGATGCTCGATTCATCCACCACCGAGATCGCCTCGGCCGATTGCGCGCGGACCGTGCCGCTCGTCAGCACGCCGTTGCTGTTGATCTGATAGCCGGGCAGCAGGCCCAGGGATTCGCCCTGGCCGAACGGGAACTTCACCGACCCTTCGCGCGTGTCCACCTTGAGGTCGGAGTGGAAGTATTGCAGGTCGAGGCTCAGCGTATCCGTCGGACGGAACGCGAGGCCTGCCGAAACGCCCCAGCGCGTGCGGTACTGGTCGCGGTCGGTGAGGTAGCGGTATTCGGGCGCGTAGTAGTTGGTCGGCACCGTCGCCGTGTCGCGGCGGCCCGCGCCGAAGGCCCAGTTGCCGCGGTTCTCGCCGCCCAGAATGTCGAAGTGGGCGTTGGTCTTGCTGTAGCTGCCCGAAACGATGATGCCGATCTTGTCGTTGAAGTTGTAGCTCGCGACCACCGCGCCGGTCGGCTTCCACCCGCCGATGCCATTGGCCTTGTTGAGCCGCGCGTTGCCCGCCACGGTCAGGCCGTTCTTGAGATCGAGCGGATTGCGCGTCTTGAGGTTGACGATACCGCCGAGGCCGCCTTCGAGCAGCGAGGCGTTGGGCGACTTGTAGACTTCGACGCCGCCGATCAGTTCGGACGGCACGCTTTCAAGGCTGTCGGTGCGGGTGAAGTTGCCCTCGCCCACCTTGAACACTTCCTGGCCGGTCACGAACAGCTCGTTGTTCAGCACGGTGAGGTTCTGCTCGAGACCGCGGATGCGCACCTTGGTGCCCTGGCCGTTCTCGCGGTCGATCTGGATGCCGGGCAGGCGCTGCAGCGATTCGGTGATGTTCTGGTCGGGGAACTTGCCGATATCCTCGGCGCTGACCGATTCGAGGATCAGGTTCGAATTGCGCTTGGCATCGAGCGCGGCGGCCAGCGACTGGCGGAAGCCGGTGACGACGATCGGCGCATTGCCCTCATCGCCCGCGGCGGCATCGGCCTGTGCAGCCTGCTGCGGTGCGCCCTGCGCGGCGGCATTGCCGGCAATCAGCAGCGCCATGATCGACGCGGCGCCCATAAGCCCGTTTCTGGAAAGCACAGTCCTGGGACGTGCGGTGCGATCAGACATGGTCTCTCCCCTTGCAAGTTGAGCGACACCCTCCGTTTTATTCGGGGTGATGCCGCCTTTCTGGTTGTCCGGCGCCCCTTGGAAGGGAGTTGACCGGACTGTGTGGCACGGTTGCAATACGATGATCTTGTCCGTATTGTCAACGTTGTCATTCAATTTATATCATCATCATGCATTAAAAGGGGAGCCCGGCACGCTTAGCCAGCCGGGAACCGGAGAGGAAAACCAAGGAATGAAGCGGATTTCTCGCCAGACCGGGTCACTCAGAACAATGGCCTCCGCGATGGTCCTCGCAGGCACTTTTACAACTGCGATGGCCCAGGCCACACCGCCCGCCGCTAAGGCCGAGTCGGCTGCGAACGTTCACCCTGAGCAATGGCCGCGAATCGCCTGGCCGAAAGTTGTGACGGACGCCGACGAGGCCAAAATCGCCCAGCTTATCAAGCAGATGGACCCCGCCTGCAAAGTCGGACAGGTCATCCAGGGCGATATCGCCAGCCTCACGCCCGAGGATGTCGCGAAGTACAATCTCGGCTCCGTCCTCAACGGCGGCAATTCCGGTCCCGGCGGCAACGACCTTGCCCCTGCCAGGGAATGGCTGCGCTACGCCGACCTGTTCTACGCCGCCTCGATGCGCGGTCGCCCCGGCTGTCCGGGCATTCCGATGATCTGGGGCACCGACGCTGTCCACGGCCACAGCAACATCATTGGTGCCACCCTGTTCCCCCACAACGTCGGCCTTGGCGCCATGCGCGATCCCGATCTCATCGAGAGGATCGGCGCCGCCACCGCCGTGGAGATCCGCGTCACCGGGCAGGAATGGACCTTTGCCCCCACCGTCACTGTCCCGCAGGACTACCGCTGGGGCCGCGCCTACGAAGGCTATTCCTCCGATCCCGCGCTGGTTGCCAGCTACGTCGGCCGCATGGTGCGCGGGCTGCAAGGCCCGCCCACAACCGACCGCGTCCTCGCCGGCCCGCACGTCATCGCCAGCACCAAGCACTTTCTCGCCGACGGCGGCACCACCGACGGCCACGACCAGGGCGACGCCCAGATCGACGAGACCACGCTGCGTCTCGTCCACGGCGCGCCCTACCTCCCGGCGATCGAGAACGGCGTCGCCACCGTGATGACCAGCTTCTCCAGCTGGAACGGCGTCAAGATCGCCGGCAACAAGGGCCTCGTCACCGACGTGCTCAAGGACCGCCTCGGCTTCGGCGGCCTCGTCGTCACCGACTGGAACGCGCACGGCCAGATCGCCGGCTGCACCAACGCCAGCTGCCCGCAGGCGCTTCTCGCCGGGATCGACATGGTCATGGCGCCCGACAGCTGGAAGCCGCTTTACGGCAGTCTTCTGGGGCAAGTGCAGGACGGCACCGTCCCCATGGCCCGCCTCGATGATGCCGTCACCCGCATCCTGCGCGTCAAGGCCCGCCTCGGCCTGTTCGAAATGGGCGCACCCAGCACACGACCGCTCGCCGGCCAGTGGAACCTGCTCGGCAGCCCCGAGCACCGCGCCGTCGCCCGCGAAGCCGTGCGCAAGTCGCTGGTCCTGCTCAAGAACACCGGCGTCCTCCCCCTGAAAAAGGGCGCGCGCCTGCTCGTCGCGGGTGACGGCGCGGATGACGTTGCCCGCCAGTCCGGCGGCTGGACGATCACCTGGCAAGGCACCGGCCTCACCCGCGACCAGTTCCCCGGCGCCACCACGCTGTGGGAGGGCCTCAAGTCCGCCGCCGAAGCCTCCGGCGGCAGCGCCGAATATGCACCCGACGGCCAGTTCCAGCAAAAACCCGATGCCGCCGTGGTCGTCTTCGGCGAAACCCCCTATGCCGAGTTTCAGGGCGACATCCGCTCGCTCCAGCTGCGCAACGATCTCACCGGCCCGCTCGCCACGATGAAGGCACTGAAGGCCAAGGGCATCCCCGTCGTGGCCGTCATGCTCACCGGCCGCCCCTTGTTCGTGAACCCCGAACTCAACGCCGCCGACGCCTTCGTGGTCGCGTGGCTCCCCGGTTCCGAAGGCGAAGGCGTCGCCGATGTGCTCTACGCCAAGGACGGCGCCGACTTCACCGGCCGCCTCCCCACCGCGTGGCCGCGCACCGCCCGCCACGGCGATGATCCGCTCTACGCCTATGGCTACGGCCTCACGATGAAGCAGGGCGCGGCGCCGTGGACCGCCCTCCCCGAAGACCCCGGCGTCGCCGCCGAAGCGGTTCCCGGCGTCTATCTCCAGCGCGGACAGGCGCAGACCGGCTGGTCGCTCGTCCTCACCGATCCCTACGCCGCGCCCCATGTCGTCGGCCCCGTCCCCGCCGCCACGCCCGGCGGCCGCATCGCCATCACCGCCATCGACAAGGACGTGCAGGAAGGCGCGCGCCGCATCGTCGTCGGCAAGGGACCCGAACCCGCCACCATCGCACTCGAAGCCGCCAGCCCCCGCGACCTGTCGCGCGAGACCAACGGCGATGTGCTGCTGCTGCTGAATCTCAAGCTCGATGCCAAACCCGGCGCCCCCGTCACCATCTCGGCCCGCTGCGGCAGCGGCCCTTGCGGCGCACCTGTCGCGCTGCCCGAGCTTGCCGCCCTGGCCCTCGGCGAATGGAAAACCCTTGCGGTTCCACTCAAGTGCCTGCTGCCCGCCGGCTCCACCAGCAACGCCGTCTCCAGCCCGCTCGTCCTCGCCACGCGCGGCCCGCTCTCGTTCGGCCTTGCCAGCGTGACGCTCGGCACGAAGGGCGATATCCTCGCAGGGTGTTCGAACAAATAATGCATTTATTTTATATTTTTATTTGACTATGGTAACGCCATCTGATTGCGTTGTCAGCCAATCTGGGCCTAACACACCGGGAGGCGAGGAGAGAGACCGGAAATGCCTACAATTGCGCGCCATCTGGCGCCGCTCCTCCCTGTCGCCGGTGCTTTTGCCGCCAGCGCGCTCAACGCCGCGCCGGTCCATGCCGAAGTGCCCGACGGCGGCGGCCCCTACAACGTCCGCATCCTCGAAGGCGGCATCGGGATCGAGCGCGAAATCCCGGCTGCCGCGGCCAACGCGCCCTTCACGCTCTCCACATGGATCAATCCTGACCGCATCCAGCCCGGCGAAGTCACCCTGATCCAGCAGAGCCGTGGGCTCGTCCTCGTCGACGGCCGCCCCGCCCTGCGCCTCGGCGAAACGCTGATCACCGCCGCCACCCCACTCGCAGCCGGACGCTGGACCCACCTCGCCGCCACATTCGACGGAAAGACCGCACGGCTCTACATCGACAGCAAACTTGCCTGGCAGCAAGCCGCAACCGCCCCGGCGACAGACCCTGGCATCGCCATCGCCCCGCCGTTCCCCGGCAAGCCGCACTTCGCCGGTTCGCTCGCCGAAGCCACGCTCGACAACACCGTCCGCGACGCGGCAGCCCTCTTCGCCCGGCGCCCCGATTTCGCCGTGGTCCAGTTCCGCGAGGTCGGCGTCGGCTGGCCCTTCCAGCGCAAGGCAAACATCGGCCTCACCGAACAGCAGGACGCCTGGCTCCTGCCGCACGCCAACACCCCGCCCAGCGCCTCCCGTGCCATCCCGGTCAAGGCCCAGCCCGCGCTCGCCCCCGCCACTCCGGGCGAGTGGCAAATGAATGGCTGGAGGCTGATCCCCGCCCCCGATCTCGGCCCCGCTGATGGCGCCGCCCTCTCCCGCCCCGGCGTCGATACCGCCAAGTGGCTCGCCGCGCGCGTCCCCGGCACGGTCCTCGCCACCATGGTCGACCGCGGCGTCTACCCGGACCCCTATTACGGCTTGGGCAACCTCGCGATTCCCGAAAGCCTCGCACGGCAGGACTACTGGTACCGCACCAGCTTCACCGTCCCCGCCGAAGCAGTCGGCAAGTCCCTCGCCCTACGCTTCGACGGGATCAACTACACTGCCGAAGTCTGGATCAACGGCCAGCGCCTCGGCACCATGAAAGGCGCCTTCGCCCGCGGCCGCTTCGCCTTCACCCCGCAAGCCGGGGAAAACGTGGTCGCCGTCAAAGTCAGTCCTCCACCGCACCCCGGCATCCCGCACGAACAGTCTGTCAAGGGCGGCGTCGGCGAAAACGGCGGCCAGCTTGCCATCGACGGGCCCACCTTCGTCGCCACCGAAGGCTGGGACTGGATCCCCGGCATCCGCGACCGCAACACCGGCCTCTGGCAAGGCGTCGCGCTCGAAGCGACCGGCCCCGTCCGCCTCGGCGATCCGCACGTCGTCACCGACCTGCCGCTCCCGAAAACCGACAGCGCCGATGTCACCATCACGGTCCCGCTCACCAACCCCGCCGCGCAGCCAATCCCCGTCACCGTAACCGCAAAGATCGGCGACATCACCCTTACCCGCACCGTCACCGCCGCCCCCGGCGAAACCACCGTCGCCTTCTCACCGACGACCGACCCCGCGCTCCGCATCGCCAATCCCCGCCTCTGGTGGCCCAACGGCTACGGCGACCCGGCCCTCTACACCCTCACCCTTTCCGCCGCCGCCAATGGCCAACCCTCCGACACCCGCACCCTCCGCTTCGGCATCCGCGAAGTCAGCTACGAGCTCGCGCTGTTCGACCACGCAGGCCGTTTGAACCGCGTCGAAGTCGATCCCACCGACGCCAGATGCGGCGAACTACCCCTGATCGACGTCCGCCACAGCGCCATCAAGCAGACCCCGCTCGGCTGGGCACAAAGCCTGACCCCCGCAGGCGAAAAATCCCCCGCCGTGCGCCCCGTCCCGCCGTCGACCCAGCTCCCCCACCTCACCCTGCGCGTCAACGGCGTCCGCATCGCCGCGCGCGGCGGCAGCTGGGGCATGGACGATGCGATGAAGCGCTTCGGCCGCGCCGAGCTCGAACCCTATTTCCGGCTCGAGCGCGAAGCCCACATGAACGTCATCCGCAACTGGATGGGCAACAACACGCAAGCCGCGTTCTACGACCTTGCCGACGAGAATGGCATGATGATCCTCAACGATTTCTGGCAGTCCACGCAGGATTTCCAGATCGAGCCCGAGGACCCGCAGCTCTTCCTCGCCAATGCGGCGGACACCATCGCGCGCTACCGCAATCACCCCTCGATCGTGGTCTGGTTCGGCCGCAACGAAGGCGTGCCCTATCCCGCGCTCAACGAAGGCCTCGATGCCCTCGTCACCAAACTCGACGGCACCCGCTGGTACACTGGCTCCTCCAACGTCGTGAACCTGCAAGGCTCCGGCCCCTACAACTACCGCCCGCCAGAAGGCTATTTCACCGATCTCGCCAGCGGCTTCTCGGTCGAAACCGGCACCCCCTCCCTCGCCACCCGCGAAGCCATCGAAGCCAGCGTGCCTGCCGCCGACCGCTGGCCGCTCGGCGATACGATGGCCTACCATGACTGGCACTTCAGCGGGAACGGCGACACGCGCACCTTCATGGACACGCTGGCCGCCATGTTCGGCCCCGCGACCAGCCTCGCCGACTTCGAGCGCAAGGCACAGATGATGAACCTCGAGACGCACAAGGCGATGATGGAAGGCTTCCTCGGCCACTTGTGGACGAAAAACTCCGGCCGCCTGTTCTGGATGACTCACCCCTCGTGGCCTTCCAACGCCTGGCAGCTCTACAGCTCGGACATGGACACCCACGCCGCCTACTACGGCGCCCGCGCCGGAGCGGAACCGGTGCACATCCAGCTCAACCTGCCGGACAACCAGCTCATGGTGATCAACACCACGCGCGGGGATATCCCGGCGCTGACGGCGCGGGTTCGCGTCACCGATCTGGCGGGACGTACACTCCTCCAGCAGGAAATGCCGCTGAACGCTCCGGCCAACACGGCAACGCCGGCAGGAACAGTCGATCTCGCCCCGCTCATGACGAATGGCGCGATGGTCCTCGTCGCGCTCGATCTCGTCGATACCAAGGGCGCGCTGCTCAGCCGCAATTTCTACTGGCGCGGCCGCGACACCGCCGCCTACCGCGACCTGAACACGATGCCCGCCGCCGCGATCAGCCTCACGGCCAAGGCCGGGGCGCCGCAGGGCAGCGACCGCCCGCTCATCCTCAGCCTCGCCAACACCGGCAAAACCCCCGCACTCGCGATCAAGCTCACCGTCCTCGACAAGGCAGGCGCCCGCGTCCTCCCCGTCTTCTACGAAGACAACTACATCTCACTGATGCCGGGCGAGGCGCGCACCCTCACCGTGCGTGTCCCCCCCAGCGCCAAGCCCGCCAGCATCGCGATCCGCGGCTGGAATGTGCCGGAAAGCGCGACAGCTCTGGCTCCGTAACCGATCATTCCCCACCCTCGTCATTCCCGCGAAGGCGGGAATCCAGAGCCGCAAGGCACCGCGCCAGCCGACCTGGATCCCCGCCTTCGCGGGAATGACGAAAGGAGAAGGCAGCAGTCCGAAACCCCGGACTCGATCCGGAGTCCCGCAACCCCTCGAAATCAAGCCTTCGCCTGATCCTTGATCGGCAGCGCCCGCACCCGTTTGCCCGTCAGCGCGAACAGCGCGTTTGCCAAGGCTGGCGTCGCCGGCGGCAGGCCCGGTTCGCCGATCCCGCCCATCTCCGCCCCGCTGTTGATGAAATGCAC
The DNA here is from genome assembly GCF_001296055.1 of Novosphingobium sp. AAP93. Taxonomy (NCBI): domain Bacteria; kingdom Pseudomonadati; phylum Pseudomonadota; class Alphaproteobacteria; order Sphingomonadales; family Sphingomonadaceae; genus Novosphingobium; species Novosphingobium sp. AAP93. Next base: position 25,480 of record NZ_LJHZ01000001.1, on the reverse strand, counting down.
ATCCACCGTCGGCGCATTCGCCAACTTGAGCACCTCGTAATCGCTGAAGTTGCTCTGCTGCACCGCGCCCTTGTCCAGCGTGATCGCCTCACCGATGCCCGAGGAAAGCCCCATCACCAGCCCGCCGAGGATCTGCCCCTCGGCCGCCGTCGGATTGACCACCGTTCCGCAGTCCACCACCGCCCAGGCCTTGTGCACCTTGGGCATGCCGGCCTCGTCGAGCGAAGCCTCGATCACCTGCCCGACAATCGTGTTGAAGCACTCGACCACGGCCACGCCGCGCGCATGGCCCGGCTCGACCGGCGAACCCCACCCGCTGCGCTTCGCCACTTCCTCCAGCACCGTGCGGTGCCGCCCGGGCTTCAGGTGCTTCAGGCGGAACTCGACCGGATCGGTGCCCGCCGCATGCGCCAGCTCGTCCATGAAGCTTTCGGTCGTGAAGCCGTGCTGCGTCGCGTTGACCGAACGCCATGCGCCGACAGTCTGGTTCGAGACCTGCTTGAAATGCCGCCGCGCCACGGCGGGCACATCATAGAAGAACGGCACTTCGCGCAGGCCATCCTCCGGCTGCGCGAAATCGTTGCGCCACGCGGTGATCTTGCCGTCCGCCGAGAGCGCCGCCGTCAGCTTGGCCGAGCTCTGCGGACGGTACGCGCCTTGCGAGACTTCCTCCTCGCGCGACCAGATCAGCTTGACCGGATAGGGCACCTGCATCGCAACGCGTGCCACCTGATCCACGATCTCCATATACATCGGCAGGCGGCGGCCGAAGCTGCCGCCGATCAGCATCGGGTGGAACGTCACCTTGTCCGCGCCAAGGCCCGCCGCGCTCGCCGCCGCGGCCTTGGCGCCGAGCGGGTCCTGCATGCCGCCCCACACGTCGAGGTGCCCGTCCTTGTAATGCGCGGTGAGCGCAAAGGGCTCCATCATCGCGTGGTGGAGGAACGGCATGCGGTAGTCCGCCTCGATCACCTTGACGCCATTGGCCTTGAGCGCGGCATCGACATCGCCTTCGCCCATGGTCTTGGTCGGCTTGCCTTCGCTCCGCAGCTTGTCCTGCTCGGCGAAGATCGTCGCCGTGGACAACAGGCCGTGCCCGCCATCGGTGAACTTCGGCGTCAGCGCCCGCGCGCCCTTCAGCGTGTGCCAATAGCCCTTGGCCACGACCACCACCGCGGCATCGAGGCTGATCACCTTCTCGACGCCCGCCACGGCCAGCGCGGGCTTGGGATCGACCGACTCCAGCTTGCCCCCGCGCACCGGTGCCGCGATCACCGTCGCCACCCGCATGCCCGGTTTCATCACGTCCATGCCGTATTGCGCGGTACCGTTGACCTTGGCCGGAATGTCGAAGCGGGGAATGGATTTCCCCATGTGCTTGAAGTCCTTGGGGTCCTTGAGCGCGACCTTGGTCGAAAGGCTGCGCGTCGCCGCTTCCGCCGCGAGTTCGCCATAGCGCAGCGATTTGCCCGACTTGGCATGGACAACCTTGCCGTCCGCTGTCGCCAGTTCGCCCGCCGGAACGCCCATGCGCCCCGCCGCCGTCTCGATCAGCGCCTGACGCGTGCCTGCGCCCAGCACGCGCAGCCCGTGCTGCCCGGTGAAGCGAAGCGCCGACGAACCGCCGGTGATCTGCAGGTTGAGCTGCCGCGCGATCGTTCCCAGCAGCGACATCGGCATCGCCCCGATAATGCCCGGATAACCGCTCATTTCCGAAAGGAAGCCCTTGCCCAGCACCACGTTGGCAAACGCGGACTCAGCGGGCGCCGAGACGACCGAAAGCTTGCTCCAGTCTGCGTCCAGCTCTTCGGCCAGCATCTGCGCGAGGCCGGTGTTCGAACCCTGCCCGATATCGGTGTGCGGCGAATAGAGCGTGACGGTGTCGTCCTCGCCGATGCGCAGCCATGTGCCGAAATTGTGTCCGTCCTTGCCGTCGGTCAGCTTGGCCGCCTGCGACCTGGCCGAGCTGTCGCCATACTGGACCGCGAAAATGCCGCCGCCGACCAGTGCCGCGCCGCCGATGAGGAAGGTTCTGCGGATCATGCCCATCTGCTTGTCTCCTCAGGCCGGGGTTGCGGGTGCGGCGGCGGCGGTGCCGGCGACGTCATGGCCAGCAACATCGTGAATCGCGGCGCGGATGCGCGGATAGGTCCCGCAGCGGCAGATATTGGTCATCGCCGCGTCGATATCGGCATCGGTCGGCTTGGGCGTCTTCGCCAGCAAGGCCGCCGCAGCCATGATCTGGCCCGACTGGCAATAGCCGCACTGCGGCACCTGATGCGCGATCCATGCCTGTTGCAACGCAGTGAGCGTTCCATCGGCGGCGGCGAGGCCCTCGATCGTGGTGATCGACTTGCCCGCCACATCGCTGATCGGCACGCTGCACGAGCGCGTGATCTCGCCGTCGATATGCACGCTGCAGGCCCCGCAGGCCGCGATCCCGCAGCCGAACTTGGTGCCGGTCATCCCCAGCTCCTCACGGATCGCCCAGAGCAGCGGGGTATCCGGTTCCCCCGCGAAGCTTACCGGCTTGCCATTCACCTTTGCCTCGATCGCCACGCTGTCGTCTCCCCACGGGCCTTGATTTGCGTTGCTTGTAGCAACTGATCACGCCCTGCGCCACTGCCAAGACGGGAGTGCGCGGTGAAGGTCCGGGGGGATGATCTTCACCCTGGCGGGTCACCTCGCTGCACCGCAGCAGGCGTTGCACTTTGAAACTAGGACACTTACGAGAGTTAAGTGCGTCGAATCATTTCTCTCCCCCTCCTCGCCGCAGCGGCGCTTGCCGCTTGCTCCCCTTCAGCCCCCCCGCCACCCCCCAAGCCGCATGTCTCCGCCGCCGTTCCGCTGAAGCGGCAGGTGGTCGATTGGGACGACTACGTCGGCCGGTTCGAAGCCGTGCAGGACGTCGAGATTCGCCCGCGCATCTCCGGCACGGTCGAAAGCGTGAACTTCCGCGAAGGCGTCGAAGTGGCGAAGGGCCAGGTCCTCTTCACCATCGATCCGCGCCCCTATCGCGCCGCCGCCGAACAGGCCCGCGCCGATCTCGCCAAGGCCCAGGCGGCCCTGACCAATGCCCGTACCGAGCTGGCCCGCGCGCAGAAGCTTGTCGATGCGCAGGCCGTCAGCCGCGAGGAGTTCGAGACCAAGGAAGCCAACTTGCGCAGCGCCGTCGCAGCCGCCGACGCAGCCAGGGCAAACCTCGAAGCCAAGTCGCTCGATCTTTCCTTCACTACGGTCCGCTCCCCGATCAGCGGGCGCGTCTCGGACAAGCGCGTCTCGATCGGCACTTATGTAGCCGCCGGGCAGACGGTGCTCACCCGCATCGTCACCGTCAATCCGATCCGCTTCGCCTTCGAAGGCGCGGAGACTTTCTACCTCAAATATGTCCGCCAGGCGCAGGCGGGCGAGCGCGAATCCTCGCGCTATGCCCCCAATCCGGTCGACATCAAGCTGGCGGACGAGACAAGCTACCGCTGGCACGGCCTGATGAAGTTCGTCGACAACGCGATCGACCGCAATTCGGGCACGATCCGCGCCTTCGCCGAAGTCAGCAACCCCAATGGCTTCCTCGTCCCCGGCATGTTCGGCCGCGCCCGTCTGCTGGGGTCAGGCACCTACAGCGCGCTGCTCGTGCCCGATGAGGCCATTGTCACCGACCAGACCCGCCGCTTCGTCTACGTCGTCGACAAGGACGGCAAGAGCCTGCAACGCAATGTCGAGACCGGGCCTCTCGTCGAAGGCCTGCGCGTGATCAAGACCGGCCTCGCGCCGACCGAGAAGGTCATTCTCGATGGCCTTGCGCGGCTCCAGCCCGGCATGCCGGTCGATGCCAAGCTGATCACGCTCAAGCCCCGCGCGGCGGCGGATTCGCCCGCCTCGAACGCCATCGCGGCGCCCGCAGCCGCCGAGGCCACGGCCAAGTAATGCGCCTGCCGCATTTCTTCATCGACCGTCCGATCTTCGCAGGCGTGCTTTCGATCCTGATCGTCATCATCGGGGCGATCGCTTATCCGTCGCTGCCCGTCGGCCAGTATCCTGAAATCGCCCCGCCCACCGTCGTCGTCTCGGCGAACTACCCGGGCGCGACTGCGGAAACGCTCGCCGAAACCATCGCCGCCCCGCTCGAGGAGTCGATCAACGGCGTCGAGAACATGATCTACATGCAGTCGTCCTCCACCGGCGACGGCAACGTGGCGATCACCGTCACCTTCAAGGCGGGCACCAATGTCGATCAGGCGCAGGTGCTCGTGCAGAACCGCGTCGCCACGGCGGAGCCGCGCCTGCCCGAGGAAGTGCGCCAGATCGGCGTGACAGTGCGCAAGAACTCGCCCGACCTGCTTATGGTCGTGAACCTCTTTTCGCCCGACAAGTCGCTCTCCCACCAGTATGTCGCCAACTACGCGACCTTGCAGGTGCTCGACCGGCTGAGCCGCATTCCCGGTGTCGGCGGCGTCCGCATCATCGGCGCGCGCGACTACAACATGCGCGTATGGATCGATCCCGATGCCGCCGCGAGCCGCAACCTCACGGTGGACGAGATCATCGCCGCGATCCGCGCGCAGAACGCGCAGGTCGCGGCCGGGTCGGTCGGGCAGCCGCCGTTCAACCAGGGCGGCACCGCGTTCCAGCTCGGCATCCAGACGCAAGGGCGCCTCACCTCGACCGACGAGTTCGGCGACATCATCATCAAGCGCGACGATCAGGGCCGGCTCACCCGCCTGCGCGATATCGCCCGTCTCGAACTCGGCGCGCAGGACTACGGCACCAACGCCTATCGCGACGGCTTTCCCTCGCTCGGCCTCGCGGTCACCCAGCTGCCGGGCTCGAACGCGCTCAAGACCGCCGCGGCGGTCGATGCCGAGCTGGACGCCCTGTCGAAGTCGTTCCCGCCCGGCCTCGTCTATTCGGTCCCGTTCCACCCGACCGAATATATCAGCGCCTCGATCGAAGCCGTCCAGCACACCCTGCTTGAGGCGATCGTGCTTGTCGCGCTCGTCGTGCTGGTGTTCCTGCAGAGCTGGCGCGCCTCGATCATCCCGATCCTCGCGATCCCGGTCTCGCTGATCGGCAGCTTCGCCGCGATGGCCGCCTTCGGCTTCAGCCTCAACAACCTCTCGCTGTTCGGCCTCGTCCTCGCCATCGGCATCGTCGTCGACGACGCCATCGTCGTGGTCGAGAACATCGAGCGCCTGATGGAAGAGGAAGGCCTCACCCCGCGCGAGGCTGCGCACAAGACGATGGACGAAGTCTCCGGCGCGCTCATCGCCATCGCGCTCGTGCTGTGCGGCGTTTTCATCCCGACCGCGTTCATCCCCGGCATTTCGGGCGCCTTCTACAAGCAGTTCGCGCTGACCATCGTCAGCGCCACCGCGATCTCGGCCTTCGTCTCGCTGACCCTCTCGCCCGCGCTCGCCGCGCTGATCCTGAAGCCGCGCGACCATGACGAGACGCCCTGCCCCACCGGCTGGCGCGGCCTCCCCGTCCGCTTCGCGCGCGGCTTCAACCAGCGCTTCGAAACCCTGTCGCAGCGCTATGGCCGCCTCACCGCGCGGCTGGTGCGCTCGCTCGGGATGATCGGCGTCGCCTATGTCCTGCTCCTCGCCATCGCCGGCTGGCGGCTTTACGAGACGCCGACCGGCTTCATCCCCGCGCAGGACCAGAGCTACCTGATCGGCGTCGTCCAGCTCCCGCCGGGCAGCTCGCTCCAGCGCACCGACGAGATTGTCCAGGCCGCCGCCAAGATCGCGCGCGACAACCCCGCGGTAAAGGCCACCATCGCCTTCGCCGGGTTCGACGGCGCGACCTTCACCACCGCGCCCAACGCCGGCGCGATCTTCATCACGCTCAAGGACTTCAACCACCGCAGCGTCTCCGCCGATCAGGTCGCGAACGAGCTGCGCAAGTCCTATGGCAGCATCACCGCCGGCAACGTCCTCGTCGTGCCGCCGCCACCCGTGCGCGGCATCGGCACCGGCGGCGGCTTCAAGATGATGATCGAGGACCGCTCGGGCGCAGGCTACGCCGCGCTCGAAGGCGCCGCGTTCAAGATGATGATGGCGGCCAACCAGCAGCCGGGCCTCACTTCGGTCTTCACCACGTTCAACACCAAGACCCCGCGCCTCAAGGCCGATATCGACCGCGAGCGCGCCGAGCAGATCGGCGTGCCGGTCGAGCGCGTCTTCGCCACGCTCGGCACCTATCTCGGCAGCACGTACGTCAACGATTTCAACTTCCTCGGTCGCACCTTCCGCGTGACCGCGCAGGCCGACGCGCCCTACCGCGACGATATCGGCGATATCCTCCGGCTCAAGACGCGCTCGGCTTCGGGCGCGATGGTCCCGCTCGCCGCGGTGATGACGCTCAAGAACGACAGCGGCCCCTACCGCGTCGTGCGCTTCAATCTCTATCCCGCCGCCGAACTGCAAGGCGATACCAAGCGCGGGTTCTCCTCGGGCCAGTCGCTGACCACGATGGACCAGCTCGCCAAGGCCAACCTCCCCGCCGGCTTCACTTACGAATGGACCGAACTTGCCTACCAGCAGCAGCAGGCGGGCAACACCGGCATCCTCGTGTTCGGCCTCGCGGTGGTCTTCGTGTTCCTGCTCCTCGCGGCGCAATACGAAAGCCTCGTCCTTCCGCTCGCGGTGATCCTGATCGTGCCGATGTGTCTCCTCGCCGCCATCGTCGGGGTCGACATCATGGGCCGCGACAACAATATCCTTACCCAGATCGGCCTCGTCGTGCTGATCGGCCTCGCCGCCAAGAACGCGATCCTCATCGTCGAGTTCGCGCGGCAGGGCGAGGATGAGGGGCTCGAACCGCGCGCCGCCGCCGAACGCGCCGCGCACCAGCGCCTGCGCCCGATCGTGATGACCTCGATCGCCTTCATCCTCGGCACCCTGCCGCTCGTCATCGCCACCGGCCCCGGCGCGGAAATGCGCTCGGCGCTCGGCATCGCGGTGTTCTTCGGGATGATCGGCGTGACCGGCTTCGGCCTGCTCTTCACGCCCTCGTTCTACATCATCAGCCGCAATTTCGGCGAACGCGTCGGCCAATGGCTGCGCCGCAAGCCAAAGGCCCTCCCGGCGGCGGAGGGCGAAGCATGAACCGGGGCATGAAGCGCCTCGCCGCCCTCCTCCCCGCGCTGCTCCTGACGGCCTGCGCCGTCGGCCCGGACTACAAGCGCCCCGCCGCGCTCCCGCCCGAGCAGGTCCGCCTCACCGAAGCGCTGGAAAACGGCGCCGTCACCCCTTCGCCGCTCCCGCCGAAGTGGTGGCAGCTGTTCAAGGACCCCGAGCTCGACCGGCTCGTCACGCAGGCCCTGACAAAGAACTCCGACCTGCGCGTCGCCGCCGCCAATCTCCAGCGCGCCCGCACCGTGCTCTCCGAAGCCGGCGCCGCGCGCCTGCCGACCTCCGGTGCGACCGCGCAGTTCACCAACAGCCAGCAGGTGGTCCCCGCGCTCAGCCGCACCGTCTCGTTCGATTTCTTCTCGGTGGGCTATGATGCCTCCTACGAAGTCGATCTCTTCGGCGGGGTCAGCCGCTCGCTCGAAGCTGCCCGCGCCGATGCTGCCTCAGCACAAGCCGCCGTCGATGCCGCGCGCGTTGCAGTCGCTGCCGAGACCGCGCGCGCCTACGCCTCGGCCTGCGGCTTCGGGCAGCAGGCCGACGTCGCGCGCGAAACCGAGGACCTGCAGGCCAGAACGCTCGATCTCACCCGGCGCCGTCTCGCCGCCGGACGCGGCACGCAGAGCGAAGTCGATCAGGCCACCGTCCTTATCGAGCAGGCCCGCGCGCAGGTTCCGGTGTTCGAAGCCCAGCGCCGCTCCGCGCTCTACGCGCTCGCCGTCCTGATCGGCGATGCACCCGCCACGATCCTCGACAGCGCCGCCGCCAAGTGCCGCGCCGTGCCGATGGCCACCGAACCGCTCCCGGTCGGCGACGGCGAAGCGCTCCTCGCGCGCCGCCCCGATGTCCGCCAGGCCGAACGCGCGCTTGCCGCCGATACCGCGCGCATCGGCGTCGCCACCGCCGCGCTCTATCCCAAGATCTCGCTCCTCGGCAGCACCTCGCTCGGCGCCACGCAGCTCAGCAACCTCGGCTCGGCCAGCTCGGTTGGCTACTCGGTCGGCCCGCAGATCAAGTGGAACTTCCCCTTCAACGGCGCCGCCCGCGCGCGCGTCCGCGAGAGCAAGGCCGTCGCCGAAGGCTCGCTGGCAAAGTTCGACGCGGCCATCCTCAATGCGCTCAAGGAAGCCGAACAGTCGCTCGCCCGCGCCGGCGGTGCCGCCGAACGCGAAACCGCGCTGCGCCGCGCGATGACTGCCAGCAACGACGCCGCCCGCCTCTCGCGCATCCGCTTCGATTACGGCGCCGACAGCTTCCTGCAACTGCTCGACGCCGAACGCCAGCGTGCGCAGACCCGCGCCGCTCTCGCCCAGGCCGAAGCCGACCGCGCCGACGCCCAGATCAGCGTGTTCAAGGCCCTCGGCGGCGGCTGGGAAGCCCCGGCAAAGCCCTAGCCCAGCCCCTTCTCCAGCATCCGCCGCGCCGAGCGCTGCACATGCTCGGCGATCATGCGGAACGCCGCCTCCATGCTCGTCCCCCGCCGCCACGCCAGCGCCACCGAACGATGCGCCTTCCACCCCGCAACGTTGACGACAGCAATCCCCGAGAGCCCGCCCACATCGCTCTGGAGGTAGAGCCGCGGCAGCACAGTCAGCCCCAGACCCGAGGCCGCCATCATGTGCAGGCTATCGAGGCTCGTCCCCTCATAGTCCGGGCTCAGCGCCATATGATGCGCTTCGGCTATAAGCTGCGTCTCTCGGTGCAAGTGATGCCGCGTGTCGAGCGAGAGCAGCACCTGCCCCGCCAATGCCCCCGGCTCCACCCGCCCTTGCGCCAGCGGGCTATCCACCGCCACCACCAGATCGAGCGGCTCGCGGAACAGGGGCTCGATCTCCAGATCATCCCCCCGGATCGGCAGCGGCCCGAGCATCACGTCAAGCTCACCGCGCGAGACCTGCAGCGCCTGCTCGTCCGGGATGCCCTCGCGCACATAGAGCCGCAGCCCCGGTGCCGCACGGTGCAGATCGGCAATGATCGGCGAAAGCAGATAGGGCCCCAGGGTCGGCGTCGTCCCCATCCGCAGCGTCCCGGTCAGCCCCGTTGCTGCAGACTGCGCCAGCTCCTCGATGCCGCGTACTTCACCCAGAATGCCGCGCGCCTTGGACACAATGCTCCGCCCGATCGGCGTCAGGATCGCCCCCGTCGTCGAGCGCTCCAGCAGCCGCACCCCGAGCCGCTCCTCCAGCGCCTTGACCTGCTGGCTCAGCGCCGGCTGCGAGACGTGGCTGATCCGAGCGGCTTCCGCGAACGAACCCGTATCGGCCAGCGCGACAAGGTGGTGGAGTTGGCGGATCGTGGTCATTCTTTGGTTATAACCATAGCCTATAGGGGCCAGACAAGAGATGTAATTGGCGCTGCGCTGCACAATGTCCTAAATGCACCGCACCGATACCGGAAATCAGAGCTCTCAGGGAACTTCATGGCTGCACCAACGCGGGTCGAACTGCGCGATGCAATACGATGGCTGGCCGAAATCATCGGGCCGGACGCGGGATATCTGCGCCTGGCGGCGGTCTATGGCATTGCCATAGGCCTGCTGTCGCTCGCCACCCCCATCTCGGTCCAACTCCTGATCAACAGCGTGGCCTACACCGCGTTGCCTGCCCAGCTTTGGACGCTGGCGGCGCTCCTTTTCACGCTGCTGTTCGTCGTGGCGATGCTCTCGGCGCTGCGCGTCTATGTGATGACGCTGTTCGAGCGGCGCCTGTTCGCCCGCGTCGTCGCCGAAATCACCATCCGCGCCGTCCACGCGCGCGATCCCTTCTTCGGCGATGCGCGCCGGGCAGACCTGTTCAACCGCTTCTTCGACCTGACAGTGGTGCAGAAATCGGTGCCGAGCCTGCTCATCGGCGGGTTCACCATCGTGCTGCAATCGGCGGTGGGCCTCATCGTCACCAGCTTCTATCACCCCTTCTTCCTCGCCTTCAACGTCACGCTGCTGCTCGCGCTGCTCGTCGTCTGGCTGCTCTGGTCGCGCGGTTCGATGACCAACGCCGTCGCGCTCAGTCACGCCAAGCACGATACCGCGCGCTGGCTCGAAAGCGTCGGCGGCTCCAATGGCTTCTACAAATCGAGCCGCCACGTCGGCTTCGCGATGGACCGCTCGGAGGCGATGACCGCCAACTACATCGCCAAGCACAAGGGCTATTTCCGCTACAGCTTTGCCCAGACGCTCGCCTTCTTCACGCTCTACGCCACCGCTTCGGCCGCGCTCCTTGCCCTTGGCGGCAATCTCATCCTCGCGGGCGAACTGACCATCGGCCAGCTCGTCGGCGCCGAGCTCATCCTCTCCGGCGTGTTCTACGGCGTCAGCCAGCTCGGCTGGTACCTCGATTCGTTCTACGATCTCGTCGCCTCCTGCGAGGAACTCTCGCTCCTCTACGGCATTGCGCAGGAAAAGCTGCCCATCCCCAGCACGCAGGGCCCCCGCGACGGCGCCATCTCCCTGCGCGACGTCAAGCTCGGCGAGACGCATCTCAACTTCTCGCTTGCCGCCGGCGAACGCCTCGTCACTGTCCCCGAACCGGGCGTCGAGCGCACGCTTTCGATGCTGCTCAAGCGCCACGTCGCGCCTGACCACGGCCTCGTCACCGTCGGCGGCTCCGATCTCGGCGGGCTCAACATGTACCTGCTGCGCTCCGAAATCATCGTGCTCGACCGGCCAACGATCGTCGAAGTCACCATCCGCGAATACCTCAATCTCGCCATCTCTGACGCGACCTCGGAAAGCATCCTCGACGCCATCAATGCCGTCGGCCTCAGCGAACGCATCGCCAGCCTGCCCGAAGGACTGGATACGCCGCTCGCCTCCTCGGGCTGGCCGCTCACCGTGGGCGAGGTCATGGAGCTCAAGCTCGCCAACGCGCTGCTGGCCTGCCCCAAGGTCCTCGTCCTCGCGCCGGTGTTCGATGTGATGCCGCCCGCGCAGCTGTTCGGCGTGCTCGAACGCCTGAAGGCCGCCGGCACCACCGTGCTCCTGTGCACTTCGCGCCCCGGCTCCTTCGCGCTCGATGGCTGGCTCTGGCTCGGCCGTCAGGAGCAGATCCGTTTCGCCTCCGCCGCCGAACTCGCGGCCCACGTAGCAGACCGGGAGGCAGCCCGTGCCCTATCGTCTTGAGCATATCGATCACTTCCCCACGCTCGCAAAGATGAAGGCGCCGCGCGTGGTGGTCATCACCGCGTGGCTGGTCGCGCTCGGCATCACCGCCGCCGCGCTGGTCATGGCCTTCGTGCCCTGGGTCCAGACCGCGAACGGGGATGGCCTCGTCGTCGCGCTCAATCCCGATGACCGCGCCGCCGATGTCTCCAGCCTCGTCTCCGGGCGCATCAGCGAATGGTACGTCAAGGACGGCGAGCAAGTGAAGGCTGGCCAGCCTATCGCCCGCGTGATCGACCTCGACCCTGACTACCTCACCCGCCTCGCCGCAGAACGCGCGCAGATCGAGGCGGAGATCGCCGCGGTCACCCAGTCGCGCGCCACCGCGATGCTCGACGTCAACCGCGCCTCCGCCCTGCTGCGCGATGGCCTGATCGCCCGCCGCGACTACGAACTCGCGCAGATCAAGGTGGCCGAAGGCGGCGCCAAACTCGCCGAATCGCGCGCCAAGCTCCAGCGCATCGACGTCCAGCTGGCGCGCCAATCGAGCCAGGTCGTCCGCGCCCCCCGCGATGGCCGCATCCAGACCGTGAACGCCGCGCTCTCCGGCGGCGTGGTCTCACCCGGCTCGGTTCTCGCCACCGTCGCGCCCGAAACTGCCGAGCGCGCCGTCGCGCTCTACATCGATGGCCGCGATATCGCGCTCGTCCGCCCCGGCCAGCAGGTCCGCCTCGAATTCGAAGGCTGGCCCGCGATCCAGTTCTCCGGCTGGCCCTCGGTCGCGCAAGGCATCTTCGATGGTCGCGTCCGCGCGGTCGACCCCACTTCGAACGCGGGCGGCCTGTTCCGCGTCCTCGTCGAACCCGCCCCCGGCAAGCGCCCCTGGCCCGACCTGCGCTTCACCAAGCTCGGTGCCAAGGTCCGCGGCTGGATCCAGATGGAAACCGTCCGCGTCGGCTACGAACTCTGGCGCCAGCTCAACGACTTCCCGCTTGAATTCAGCAAGGACATCAAGGATTCGATCAACGCCAAGGGCGGCAAGAGCGCCGGCGACGACTATGGCGTTGCGAAGGACGACGACGCCACCGTGCGGAAAGCGGGCAAGCCCAAATGATCCGCCGCCTTCTGCTGGCTCTCGCGCTGCTGTGGCCCGTCGCCGCAGCAGCGCAGACCCCGCCCCTCACTCTGGCTGACGTGCTCGACAGCTCGGCCCGGCAGGCGCCGCAGATCGTCGAGGCGATGGCCCGCGTCCGCCAGGCCGAAGGCCGCGCGCTCTCGGCGGAAGGTGCGTTCGATACCGTGTTCGATGTCGATGTCGGCAGCCGCGTGCTCGGCTACTATTCGGGCAGCTATCTCGAAAGCAAGGCAACCCGCCCGCTCACCAATAACGGCGGCTCGATCTACGGCGGCTACCGCGTCAGCAGCGGCACCTTCCCCATCTACGAGGACAAGGCCTATACCGACCGCCTCGGCGAACTGAAGATCGGCGGCCTGTTCGCCCTGCTTCGCGACAAGGCCATCGACGAGCGCCGCGGCCGCATCGCCATCGCCGCGCGCGATATCGACGCCGCTCGCCTCGAACGCGAGATGGTCGCCATCGGCGTCCAGGCCCGCGCCGCCGCCACCTATCAGAACTGGGTCGCCGCCGGCCTGCGCCTCAAGGCGTATCAGGCGCTCCTCGACCTCGCCGAGCAGCGCCGCGCCGGCATCGCCCGGCAGGTCCAGCTCGGCGCACGCCCCGCGATCCTCCTCACCGAGGCGGACACCAACATCGTCCGCCGCCGCGCGCTCGTCGTCCGCTCCGAGCAGGAATTCGGCGCCGCCGCCAACGCGCTCTCGTTCTTCTACCGCGACGAGAACGGCGAACGCCTCGTGCCCACGCCCGATCGCCTGCCCGCCTCGCTCCCCGGCTTCCTGCCCTCGCGCCCCGGCCAAGCGGCGGACCGGCCCGACGTGCAGACTCTCAGCGCCCGCCTCGCCCAGTCCGAATTGAAGCTCGCGCTTGCCGAAAACGAACTCAAGCCCCGCCTCGATGTGCGCGGCGAGCTTTCCTACGACATCGGCAAGACCGGGCCCGGCGGCAAATCGCGCGACGGCGAGGAAGCCATTGTCGGCATCCGCCTCACCGTCCCGCTCCAGCGCCGCAGCGCCAAGGGCAAGATCGCCGAGGCCCGCGCCGAGATCGACGGCCTGCGCACTCGCCAACAGCTCGTGCGCGAACAGATCGCCGTCGAAGTCAAGGGCATCGCCATCGCCGTCGACGGCGCCGCCAAGACCGCCCGCCTCGCCGCCGACGAAGCCGCCCTCGCCGACGACCTCGCCTCCGCCGAACGCCGCCGCTTCGATCTCGGCGCCAGCGACTTCTTCCTGCTCAACATGCGCGAGGAAGCCGCCACCGACGCCCGCGTCCGCCTCCTCGATGCGCAAGCCCGCGCAGCCCTCGCCGGCATCGACCTCGCCGGCGCCACCGCAGACCGCGCGGCACTCGGCCTGCCCGACGGGCCGCTTCCCTAGAAATCAAAAGCCCCTCCCCCTTCGGGGAGGGGTTGGGGAGGGGTATCCCGAGCCAGCAGATCAACGATTGACCCCTGCTTCTTAAGCCCCTCCCGCTCATCCTGAGCCCGTCGAAGGAGGTGGAGTTTGGGGTGGGCAGGCGGCTCAAGCCAACCTTGCCGCCTCGCGAAACGTCACCATCCCGCGCCGCTCCTCATCCCACAGCGCGAGGCGCAGCGTCCCGCACGCCTGCACCACATTGAACCGGTTCAGTTCGCGCAAGACCGGATGCTGCTCCAGCACTTCGGGCAGCCGGTAGAACGGGATCTGGCTCGAAAGGTGATGGACATGGTGGATCCCGATATGCCCGGTAAACCACGCGAGAATGCGCGGCAGCTCAAGATACGAGCTCCCTTCGAGCGCGGCTTCGAAGAACGACCAGTCCCCGCGCTGCTCCCAGTAGGCATCCCGGAACTGGTGCTGCACATAGAACAGCCACACGCCCAGCGATGCCGCGCTCAGCACGATCGGCAGGAAAACCAGCGCTGTCACGCCGAAACCGAAGACGTAGAGCGGCAGCGCGAACAGCAGCGCCGTCACCAGATTGGTTCCCAGCGCGCTCACCCAGTAAACCCAGCCCGCCGTCATCAGCCCGATCGGCAACCGGTGGCGCAGCAGAAACAGATAGGCCGGCCCCAGCCCCAGCAGCACCGCGGGATGGCGATAGAGCCGGTAGCCAAGCCGTCTCAGCCAGGACAGTTCGCGGAATTCGCGTACCGTCAGCATGTCGACGTCACCAGACCCGCGCGCCTCGAGATTGCCGGTGCCCGCATGATGCTGCGCGTGGGAATAGCGCCAGCAATCGTAAGGCGTCAGCGTGAACGCCCCCAGCAAGCGCCCGATCCAGTCATTCCCCGCGCGGCTGCGCAGAAATGCGCCGTGCCCGCAGTCATGCTGGATGATGAACAGCCGCAGCAGAAACAGCCCCGCCAGCGGCGTCGCCGCCAGCGCCAGCCAGTAGCCTGCCTTCACCGCCACCGCGATAGCCGCGAACAAGGCCACAAACGGCACCAGCGTGATCGCCAGTTCCCATGCGCTCCGCACCGGCGAGGGATCACGAAACGCCTGCAAATCTCGCGCCAGCAACCGCGGATCGATCCGCGTGGCCAGAGCTGGTTCGGGTTCGGAAAGGGCGGGCGCTTTGCGTGCTGTAACGGTCACAAGTGGCTCGCTACAAACCTGCGCCGAATTTGTCACGCCGGTTCGCAAACGCTCCACAACTGGCAGAGGCAGATGTCTCCCGCCAACCGGAATACCACCCCGGTTTCCGTCGCCCCGTGCTTGACACGGGGCTTGGCTTTTCTTCCTGTACAGGCCTGACCTGCATTCAACCGGGGAGCGCGGCGCTTGAAGGCCCTTTTCATCATCGCACTAGCCATAGCCCTCTCGCTCCCGGCAACCGCGAACGCCCAGCCGCAGCGCACCCTGCTCCGCCCCGCAGCAGTCTTCGACGGCACCGACCCCGCCCCCCATCCCGGCTGGCAAGTGCTGGTGGAGGGCGAGCGCATCGCCGCCGTCGGCCCGAACCTCTCCGTCCCCGCTGGCACGCAGACCATCGATCTGCCCGGCCAGACGCTCATGCCCGGCATGATCGAGGGCCACGGCCACTTGTTTCTCCACCCCTACAACGAAACGCCGTGGGATGATCAGGTCCTCCACGAACCGCTCGCTGTCCGAACCATCCGCGCCGCCAAGGCCGCCGAGATCACGCTGAAGGCCGGTTTCACCACGACACGCGACCTCGGCACCGAAGGCGCTGGTTATGCCGACGTCGGCCTGAAAAAAGCCATCGACAGCGGCCTGACCCCCGGCCCGCGCCTCCTCGTCGCCACCCGCGCCATCGTCGCGCAAGGCGCCTATGGCCCCAAGGGCTTCGAGCCCGGCGTCATCGTGCCCCAGGGCGCCGAGGAAGCCAGCGGCGTCGAACGCATTGTCCGCGCGGTCCGGGGTCAGATCGCGGCGGGCGCCGATGTCGTGAAGCTCTATGCGGACTACCACTACCGCCCGGGCGAGCCGAGCCTGCCCACGTTCAGCCAGGCCGAACTGGACGCCGCCACCGCCGCCGCCCACGATGCCGGGCGCACCGTCGCCGTCCATGCCGTCACCGCCGAAGGCATGCGCCGCGCCATCGCCGCCGGGGTCGATACCATCGAGCACGGCGATGAAGGCACCCCCGCCGTCTTCAAGGCCATGGCCGCCAGGCACATCGCCTTCTGCCCCACGCTCGCCGCTTCCGAGGCGATCTCCCGCTATCGCGGCTGGACCGATCCCGAACACCCGCCCGCCGCCGTCGCCGAGAGCCGCACTGCGTTCCGCGCCGCGATGGCCGCTGGCGTACCAATCTGCATGGGCGGCGATGTCGGTGTCTTCGCCCACGGCGACAACGCGAGCGAAATGCGCGCAATGGCCGCCGCCGGGATGGCGCCAACGCAAGTCCTCATCGCCGCGACCTCGGGCAATGCTGCGGCGTTCCACCTGACCGATCGCGGCGCAGTCCGAACCGGCCTCCTCGCCGACCTGATCGCGGTCGAAGGCGACCCGACCCGCGACCTGACCGCCCTCACCCGCATCAGGCTGGTGATGAAAGGCGGTGCGGTCGTGCGCTGATCAGGCGAGATTGTTCCGCGCCAGCGTGGTCCCCGCGCGCCATGAGACACCGACTTCGTGCCAATAGCCCGCGATCTTCTCCTGCGGCGCAATATCCAGCAGTTCCTCGACCGGCGAATCGAAGTACGTGAGGTCGAAATCACCCTTGAAGCAGCGCCCGAAATCGACGTCGTAGCTCGACATCGTCACCACTTCGTCGAGGCTCTGCGTCCCGTCGGTCTCGATCGCCGGCATCCAGCGGTTGTGCACCATCGGCAGGCCATTGACGAAGCCCGGCTTCTCCGCCGTCTCCGTGATGGTGAAGCGCCCCTCCGCCAGCCGCCGGTCGAACGCCGCCAAAGTCACGCCGAATGTCCCGCCCGGCTGCAGCCGCGGCCCCGCCTTGCCGACATAGACCGGACGGCTCATCTGGATCGAGCCGAGCTTCTTGGGATAGCCCTGATGCTGGCCCCGCAGCATCGCGAATTCCTTGTCCACCCAGATATAGACACAGCGCGACCACGTCTTGCCCTGGAACTTGCAGCGCACGACGATGAACATCTCCTTGTACTGCACGCGCACCGGATCAAGGATCTGCGCCGGATCGTCCGAAGTCGATTGCCAGTCCGCCCAGATCGCCGCGACCGCGCCCGGATCCTCGTCCGCCAGCGAAAAGCCCTCCGGCAGCAGCGCCGCGATCTTGGCCGGGTCCGTGCGGTATTCCAGCGTGATCAGCTCGCCCGAATAGTGCCACGGCACCGGCGGCACGATGCTCGCCTTGCCGCTCGGCGTGCGCGGATAGAACAGGCCCTTCAGGTCGCTCATGGATACCTCGTCAGAATGTCTCGCACCCGTATCTAGCGCCCCCGCCCCGCCAAGCTTGGCCGCAGCGGCCAATGCCTGTGGCGCCCGGCGCGGCTAAGGGATACCACAAATGGAAACGAGGGCCTCCCGATGACCACCGAATATCGCCGCATCCTGCTCGATGGCTACCCCATCCTCACCACCCGCCACGGCGACGAGCTCGTCACGAAGGACGGTCGCAGCATCGGCATCGATGATGCGGTGCACCTTGCGCCGTGCAACCCCAGCAAGATCATCTGCGTCCATTTGAACTACGAAAGCCGGGTCAAGGAGTTCATCACCAAGCTCCCGCCCGCGCCGACCTACTTCCACAAGCCGATCACCGCGCTCAACACCCACAAGGGCGCCGTGGTCCGCCCCGAACGCTGCAAGTACCTCAACTACGAAGGCGAAATCGCCATCGTCATCGGCCGCTCTTGCCGCAACATTTCGCCGGAGGAAGCCGCCGACTACATCCTCGGCTACTCGGTCGCCAACGACTACGGCCTCCACGATTTTCGCGACACCGATGCGGGCTCGATGCTGCGCGTCAAGGGGTCTGACACGCTCTGCCCCATCGGCCCCGGCCTCGTCACCGGCTGGGATTTCCGGGGCAAGCAGATCCGCACGATCGTCAACGGCGAGGTCAAGCAGGACGGCAACACAGCCGAGATGGAGTGGGACATGCTCTACCTCGTCGCCGATATCGCCCGCACGATCACGCTCGAACCCGGCGACGTGCTCCTTTCCGGCACCCCTGCGAACAGCCGCCCGGTCCAGCCCGGCGATGTGGTCGAAGTCGAAGTCGAAGGCCTCGGCAAACTCACCAACACCATCGTCCACGGCCCCACCCCGATCCGCGACGATTGCGGCGCGCAGCCTACTGAATCCGAGGAAGTGATCTCCACCGCGATGGGCGGCGACTGGGAATTCCGAGGGCTGCGCGCCGCCGGCGGCCAGGGCGCTGCGTTCTATGAGTCCGCGCTCGAGACGAAGTGACGGCAACCGCGGCGACTGATAGGTTCGCCCCATGGCCGAACCCCAGATCGCCGCGCAATTCCTGCGCCACGTGGCCAACTGCGTCGAACTCACCGGCCATTCCGCCGCCAGTCTGCTCGCGCGCATCGGCGTCACCCGCGCCATGCTGGAAGACCCCGACGGCCTGATCCCGCTCGCAAACTTCATCGCCTTTTTCGAGGACGCGGCACAGCTCGTGCGCAATCCCCATTTCGGCCTCCACGTCGGCCGCCTGTCCGGCTCGGACAGTCTCGGCCCGCTGAGTTTCCTGTTCCTCAGCGCACCCGATCTCAGGACCGCCTTCACCAGCTTCACCCGCCACCTTGCCACCATGCAGCAGGCGAGCCGCAACCAGTTCACCGATGAAGGCCGCTGGGCCACCTTCTCCTACGGCGTGCTCGATCAATCGCTTACCCGCCGCCGGCAGGACGCGGAATATTCCATCGGCGCGATGGTCAGCCTTGCCCGCCAGTTCACCGGCGGCGAGATCGAATTCCGCGAAGTCCGCTTCGAGCACGAACGGGTCGGCGAATATGCCCGCTACCGCGATTTCTTCGGCTGCGACGTGTTCTTCGAGCAGGATTGCAACGCGATCACCATGGACGGCCGCTACCTCGACACCCGCGGCCGCGTGCTCAGCCCCAGCCTTCATCCGATCATCGAGGAACACCTCCAGCGCCTCGCCGGCCGCGGCTCCGACGCCTCGCTCACCGGCCAGGTCCGCGCCCTGATCGAAGCCGCCCCCCTCGATGCGCCGCCCAGCCTCGCCGAAGTGGCGTCACGGCTGGGCCTCTCGGTCCCCACCCTCAACCGCCGCCTCGCCGCCGAAGGCACCGGCTGGCGCACGCTCGTCAATGCCCAGCGCATGGAAGCCGCCGCCCGCCTGCTTCGCACCAGCCGCCGCAACGTGAGCGCCATCGCCCTCGACGTCGGCTTTTCAGAAAGCGCCAGCTTCACCCGCGCCTTCGCCCGCCACTTCGGCTTATCACCCGGCCGCTACCGCAAGACCGAAAAATAGGGACAGTCCCCTTTTTCGCCACTTCAGGGCCTGTGGGGATTTGGCTCAGGGTGGAGCGAGAATGGCTGGCTTCCGCGACCCGGAGCGCAGCGTACTTCATGTACGTGAGCACCGGAAGCGCGGAAGGCGGCCGTTCGCAGCCCTCCCTGGGGCAAATACCCGCAGGCCCTAGCCCGCTACCCGCCGCATCACGCCGGTGAGCCGGTCCATCGCCTCTCCCAGCAGCTCGTCCGGCATCGTCAGCGCCGGCAGGAACCGCACCACATTCCCGCGCATCCCGCACGACAGCAGCAGCAGCCCGTCCTTCGCGCCTTCGGTCACCACCGCCTTGGTCAGCTCCGGATTGGGCCGGTCCGGATCGCCATCGTGCACCAGTTCCATCGCCACCATCGCGCCGGGACCACGCACATCGCCGATCACGCGCATGCCGCCCTGCTGGAGCGCGCGCAGCGTGCCCTTGATCGTATTGCCGATATGGACCGCGCGCTCGCACAGCCCGTCGGATTCGATGATCTTGAGCACTTCCAGACCCGCCACGCAGCCCAGCGGCGAGCCGCCATAAGTGCCGCCCAGCCCGCCCGTCTCCGGCGCGTCCATCAGGTCCGCCCGGCCCATCACGCCCGAGATCGGGAAGCCGCCCGCCATGGCCTTGGCGATGGTCATGATGTCCGGCGTAACCCCGGTCGCCTCGCGCACCCAGTCCATCGCGAAGAGCTTGCCCGTCCGCGCAAAGCCCGATTGCACTTCGTCGGCGATCAACAGGATGCCGTGCTTGTCGCAGATCTCGCGCAGCGCGCGGAAGAAGGCATAGCTCGCGGTGTAGAACCCGCCCTCGCCCAGCACCGGCTCGAGCACGATGGCGGCGACGGCACTCGGCTCGATGGTCGAAGCAAACAGCGCCTGCAGCGCCTCGACGGCCTGCTTCTCGTCAAACCCGTGATACGGGATCGGGAAGCGCGTGTGGTGCACATCCCCCGGCAGCGGCCCGAACCCGGCCTTGTACGGCAGCACCTTCCCCGTCATCGCCAGGGTCAGCAGCGTGCGCCCGTGATAGCCGCCCTGGAACGTCACGATCCCGCGCCGCCCGGTGGCAGACCGCGCGATCTTCACTGCATTCTCCAGCGCCTCCGCCCCCGTCGTCAGGAACACCGTCTTGACCGGCCCCGCGATGGGCGCCGCCGCATTCAGCTGCTCGGCCAGCGCGATATAGCTCTCGTAAGGCGTCACCTGGAACGAGCAGTGCGAGAATGCATCGAGCTGCCGCTTCACCGCCTCGACAATGCGCGGGTCCGAATGGCCAGTGTTGCACACCGCGATCCCGGTCGCGAAATCGATGTAGCGATTGCCTTCCGCGTCGAAGGCTTCCGCATTCACCCCGCGCTCGAAAAACCGCGTGTGGATCGATCCGACCCCGCGCGGCACGGCGGCTTCGCGGCGGGCCCAAAGCTCAGTGTTGCTGGTCATGCGCCTATTCCCCCCATCAGGCAGTATTTGAGTTCGAGATATTCATCGAGGCCGTGGCGCGATCCTTCGCGGCCAAGGCCGGATTGCTTGATGCCGCCAAACGGCGCGACTTCAGTCGAAAGGATGCCGTCGTTCACCCCGACCATCCCGTATTCGAGGCCCTCCATCACCCGCCACACGCGCCCCAGATCGCGCGCGTAGAAATAGGCGGCAAGGCCGTAGGGCGTGTCGTTGGCCAGCCGCACCGCCTCGGCTTCGTCGCTGAACCGGATCATCGGCACAACCGGCCCGAATATTTCCGAAGTCGCGATTCCCATATCGCCGCGCACATCGGTCAGCACGGTCGGCTCGAAGAACCCCGGACCTGCGTTGGAACGACTGCCCCCCATCAGCGCCTTCGCTCCGCCCGCCAGCGCATCGCGCACCAGGCTATCGACCTTCTCCACCGCCGCCGCATTGATCAGCGGGCCGATGGTCGTCCCCGGCGCCGCGCCATCGCCGACCACAAGCGCCGCCACCTTCGCCCGCACCCGCTCGACAAACGCATCATAAACCCCGTCCTGCACCAGCACGCGGTTGGCGCAGACGCAGGTCTGCCCGGCATTGCGGAACTTCGACGCCATCAGCCCGTCCGCCGCCGCATCCAGATCGGCATCGTCGAACACGATGAACGGCGCGTTCCCGCCCAGCTCGAGGCTCAGCCGCGTCACGTTCTGCGCCGCCTGCGCCATCAGGATCTTGCCGACGCGAGTCGAGCCGGTAAAGCTCAGCTTGCGCACCTTGGGATGCTGGCAGAACAGCGTGCCCACCCCCGCCGGATCATTGGAAGGCGTCACGCGGAACACATCTTCCGGTACACCGGCCTCGCGCGCCAAAGTCTCCAGCGCCAGCGCGGACAGCGGCGTCGCCTCGGCGGGCTTGACCACGATGGAACACCCCGCCGCCAGCGCCGGCCCCACCTTGCGGGTGATCATCGCAATCGGGAAATTCCACGGCGTGATCGCCGCGCACGTGCCCACCGGCTGCTTGATCGTCAGCACGCGCTTGCCATTGGCAAAGGTTGGCACCGTCTCGCCATAGGCGCGCTTGGCTTCCTCGGCGAACCACTCGATGAACGCAGCGCCATAAGCCACTTCGCCGCGCGCCTCGGCCAGCGGCTTGCCGCATTCGGCGGTGATCAGCGCGGCAAGCTCCTCCTGCCGCTCCATGATCAGCCCATACCAGCGCCGCAGCACGCCCGCGCGCTCCTTGGCCGTCCTCGCCGCCCACGCCGGGCGCGCCGCATCCGCCTCATCGATGATCGCGCTGATCTCGGCAGGCGCATAGTCGCGCACCGTCGCGATCAGCGCGCCGGTCGCAGGGTTATGGACAGCGAGGCCGGTTCCTTCCGGCACGGTTTCAAACACGCACGAACTCCTCTCGAAACAAGGTCAGGCAGGCAGCGCGGATAGCGCCTGATGCTTGCGGATGGGAATGAGCAGCAGCGCATAGCTCACGATAAACAGCCCCACGCAGAGCAGCTCCGCCGAACGATAGCCAGAGCCATCGAGCAGCTGCCCCGCAATCAGCGGACCGCCGCCGAGGCCGATCATCTGCATCATGATCGCGAACGACATCATCCGCCCGCTCTCGTCGAAATCGCACACGCGGCCCAGAATGAACGGCAGCACGAAGTTCCACAGCACGTTGAACCCGCAGACCCCGACCACAAACAGCGTCAAACTCGGCTTCCCGATCAGCAGCGCAATGCTCGCCGCCCCCGCCAGAATGCCGAACGCAATCGCGCCGTTGCGGTTCACATGCCCCGCGAGGAAAACAGAGGCGAGCGCGCCGCCCACGGCCAGAATCTGCGAGAGGAACAGCGCATCCGCCACCGCCTGCTCGCCAAGCCCGGCTCCCACGCCGACCAGAAACAGCACCGCCCAGGCAATCCCCTGCGCCAGATTGTAGGCCAGCACCCCCGCCAGCGCGACCACCAGCAGCGGCGTCCCCAGCTGCCGAGCCTCCGGGTTGACCATCTCCTCCGCCGAATAGGCATGCGGCAGAAACGGCAGCGTCAGCAGCGACGCCAGCGAGAGCACCGCAAAGCCGATGAACATCGCATCCAGCCCATGGCTCCCCAGAAACCCCGGCAGATACCACAGCCCGAACGCGCCATAGGTCAGCAGCAGCGTGAGATAGAGCGCCAGATTGCGCTCGGCGCGCACCGTCACACCCACGAAGGTGAAGCTGATCGAAGTGATCGTTCCCTCGCCCAGCCCCGCGACAAACCGCGCGATCTCGAAGCGCCCGCCCAGCGGCGCGCCGAGCGAGGTCAGATTGCCTGCCGCCGCAATCAGCAACCCGCCCGCGACCACCCAGCGCCAGTTGATCTGTGTTCCCCGCACCGCCATGAAAATCGTCGCCAGCGCCACGCCCAGCATCTCGACACCGGCGAGGTTCACCGCCGTCGCCTCATCCACCTTCAGCTGCGTGACATAGCCCTGCACCACGCCCGGCTGGATGATGAACGACAGCACGCCGATCGTGCCAAGGATCACCGCACAGAGGATCGCCGGCCAGCCGTTCACATCGATATCGCGCCTTACCGGCCCAGCTGTCGCCATCTGCAAGGTATCTCCCGACTGTCATCGCCGCCCTTGCATGGCAGGGGCCGCCCCGCTTGGCAGGATCGGACATTCCGGACGCGGCGTCCATGCCCTCGCCAGTGAAATTTTCGATCATCTTTTGATGATTTAGATCAATATTCGTAGCCAGCGAATCGCTTAGCCTCACACCATAAGGATACGTGCCTCGGGGAGACAGCATGGCACCTGCGACCGTACGCGCCGCCGCAATGAACGGCTGGGAGAGCTTTCTGGAAGACACCGCCGCCGCGCCCATGCTGGGTGACGGCCCGCCGCCGGACTCGATGCCGCTGGCCGAATTCGTCCGCTTTTCCGAGAATGTCGTCACCCGCACCCGCGATGTCGCGATCCCCTGGCTTGCCGGCGGCACCTACGATCTCGCCGGGCTCGGCCCGCTGGGGGATGCGATCAATTCCGCCGGCCGCGTCGGCTCCGCGCTGCGCCGCCTCGTCGATTACTTCTCCCTCCTGCAGGACTGCACGGATATCCGCCTCGGGCTCGAGGACGACATGGCCTCGGTCAGCTACCGCATCCTCGATCCCGATATCTGGCCGCGCCATCACGATGCCATGTTCACCCTCGGCATCGTCAGCCAGATCCTCAAGCGCGGCACGCGTGGGCATTGGGACAAGATCGAGTTCGCGTTCGAAGCCGAAAGCCACGAAATGCGCGGCGATATCGGCAAGGTCGTCTGCGCGCCCTGCACGTTCGGCGCCGATACCAACCAGATCCGCTTCCCCGCCGCGCTCCTCGATCTCGCGCTGCCCACCGCGCAACCCGGTGCGGTCGACGTGCGCCAGCTCACCCGTTCGATCGTCACCAAGCGCCGCGAGACCCCGCTGGTCGACCGGCTCAGCCAGATGGTCCTGCGCGATCTCAATACTCAAGCGATCGAGCAGGAGCGTTTCGCCCGCGAAATGGGCATGTCGAGCCGCACCCTGCGCCGCAAGCTCACCGAGCAGGGCTCCTCGTTCCAGCAAGTGCTTGATGAATGCCGCATGCGGCAGGCGGTGTTCGAATTCCGCGTCCGTCCCGATTTGTCGATCGCGCAGATCGCGCTAAGGCTGGGCTATGCCGAACACAGCAATTTCACGCGCGCCTTCCACCGCTGGAGCGGC
The DNA here is from genome assembly GCF_001296055.1 of Novosphingobium sp. AAP93. NCBI lineage: Bacteria > Pseudomonadati > Pseudomonadota > Alphaproteobacteria > Sphingomonadales > Sphingomonadaceae > Novosphingobium > Novosphingobium sp. AAP93. The sequence goes on along the minus strand of NZ_LJHZ01000001.1, from coordinate 1,025 downwards.
CAATCCCCGCAGGCCTACCGCGCGAACCTTGCCGCCACGGCGCACTGACTTTCAGGACCTGACATGACCCGACTGCTGCTGCTCGAAGGCAACACCGCCCCCAAGCGCGCCCGCGCCCATGAACTCGGCGTGCGCACCTCGAGCGAAATCTACATCGAAGCCATCGCCGCGCACTATCCGGACATCGCGCTCGACGTCCTCAACGGCGCCGACGAGGGCGAGACGATCCCCGGCGGCCGTACCTGGTCCGACTACGCGGGCTTCGTCGTCACCGGCTCGGCGCTCCACGCCTACGACGCCGAATTTGCCGTCACGAACCAGATCGAATGGCTCAAGCAAGCCGCCGAAGCCGGTCTCCCCATCTTCGGCTCCTGCTGGGGCCTCCAGATCGCAGCCGTCGCGGCCGGCGGCGAAGTCGCCTACAATCCCAAGGGCCGCGAAGTCGGCTTCGCCCGCAAGATCCTGCTGAATGACGCGGGCCGCGCGCACCCGATGTTCAAGGGCAAGGCCCCCGTCTTCGACGCGCCCTGCATCCACTACGACGAAGTGATCCGCCTCCCCGAAAGCGCCACCCTGCTCGCCTCCAACGCGCACAGCGAGATTCAGGCGGCCGTCATTCCGCTGGCGAACAGCGAAGTCTGGGCGGTGCAGTACCACCCCGAATTCGACCTCGCCCAGCTCGTCCAGCTCTACACACTCTACGCCGAAGACATGGTCACCCAGGGCTTCTTCGCCGACATGGCCGAACTCGCCAGCTACCGCGAAAAGCTCGAAGCCCTCGCCGCCGATCCCGCCAACGCGGGCCTCGCATGGCAGCTGGGCGTGGACGAAGACGTCCTCGACAACCGCATCCGCCGCGCCGAAATCCTCGCGTGGATCGAAGCCAAGGTGCTCTCCCGCTGAAGCAACCTGCCCCTCCCCCGGTCGGGGGAGGCCGGGTGGGGGCGCGCCGCGCTCACAGAGACACGTCACCCTTGACAAAACGAACCATATAGGTTACATGCCCCACCCAGATCGGGAGCAGG